>NZ_JBSFNC010000082.1:0-41646 GCF_053586895.1 Amycolatopsis sp. NPDC003731
CCATCCCGAGGGACTGCGGCGTGCTGGCGTCGGGCGACGGCTGGTGCAGGCCTTCGTCCAGCGGGCCGAACTCGGTCATCAGGGCCGGGCTGCCGCCCCACGGGGTCTGTTCCTCGGCGATCAGCGAGTTCGTCGTGAGCAGCAGACCGGCCACCGAAGCCCCGTTCTGCACGGCGGAGCGGCACACCCGCAGCGGGTCCACGACGCCGAGGGCGATCATGTCCCCGTAGCGGTCGTGCAGGGCGTCGAAGCCCTCGTCGTCGCCCAGTTCCCGGGTCCGCGTGACGATCTCGTGCGCCGGGTGGCCCGCGTTGTGCGCGATGAGGAACGCCGGTTCGGCCAGGGCCCGCCGGACGATCTCGACGCCGATCGCCTGGTCACCGTCCAAGCCGAGGCCTTCCAGGGCCTTTTCGGCGTGCAGGAGCGCCGCTCCCCCGCCGGCCACGATGCCCTCGGCCATCGCCGCCCGGGTCGCCGACAGGGCGTCCTCGACCCGGTGCTGCAGTTCCTTCAGCTCGGCCGGGGTGGCCGCACCGACCCGGACCACCGCGACCTTGCCGGTGAGGGCGCCGATCCGCTCGGTCAGGACGTCCTCGTCGACGCCGAACTGCGCGCGCTCCAGCTCCGCCCGCAGCTGCCCGACCCGGAAGTCCACCGCTTCCGACGAGCCCGCGCCGCCCACGATGGTGGTGCGGTTCTCGGTGACCCGGACCTGCTTGGCGCGGCCGAGGTGCTCCAGGGTCATCGTCTCCATCGTGAACCCGGACTGCCGCGAGAGCACCGCGCCGCCGACGATGGCCGCGAGGTCCTCCAGCTTGTGCAGCCGCCGGTCGCCGAAGCCGGGCGCGCGGACGGCGACCGACTGGAACGTGCCGTTCATGTGGTTGTGCACCAGCATGGACAGCGCCGTGCCCTCGACCGTCTCGCCGATCACCACCAGCGGCCGGGGTGCCCGCATCACCTTGTCCAGCAACGGCATCAGCTGCTGCACCTTGGTGATCTTCTCCGCGCACATCAGGATGTAGGGGTCGTCGAGCACCGCTTCCAGCCGGCCCGGGTCGGTGACCAGGTACGGCGAGAGGTAGCCGTTGTCGAACTCGAACCCTTCGACGAACTCGACGCTCATCCCGATCGACGGCGACTCCTCGACGGTCACCACACCGCCGTCGCCGACGGTGTGCAGGGCCTTGGCGATGACCGCGCCGACGGCGTCGTCGTCGTTGGCCGAGATCGCCGCCACCCGCGCGTAGTCCTGTTCGGACACCACCGGGTGGGCCTGCTTCTCCAGGTGCGCCACCAGCAGCCCGACCGCGTGGTCGATGCCGCGTTTGACGAGCACCGGGTTGCCGCCGCTCGCGATCGCCCGCATGCCTTCGCGGACGATCGCCTGGGCGAGCACGGTCGCGGTGGTCGTGCCGTCGCCGACGACGTCGTTGGTCTTGATCGCCGCTTCCTTGACCAGCTGCGCGCCCATGTTTTCGAACTGGTTCTTCAGGTGGATCTCGCGGGCGATGGTGACGCCGTCGTTGGTGACCACCGGCGAGCCGGTGATCTTCTCGATGATCACGTTGCGGCCCTTGGGGCCCAACGTGGACTTGACCGCTTCGGCCAGCTTGTCGACGCCCACCAGCAGCAGGTCGCGGGCGTCCGAGCCGAACCGCAGTTCCTTCGCCATCTGCCCGCTCCTAGGGGGTGAGGATCGCGCGGCCGCGCACGCGCCCGGCGTCGAGGTCGGCCAGCGCGTCGAGCGCCGCGTCCAGGGGGTACTTCTTCGTGTGGAGGGTGACCTTGTCGGCTTCGGCCAGGACCATCAGCTCGACGAGGTCGTTGTAGGTGCCCACGAGGTTGCCGATGATGTTGCGCTCGGTCGAGATGATGTCGATCGTCGGGATCTCGATGTTCGAGCCGTAGCCGATGACGAAGTGCGACCCGGCGCGCCGCGTCATCGCGAAGGCGTCCTGCTGGGCGCCCTGCTCGGCGACGAAGTCGAGGACGACCTCGGCGCCGTTGCCACCGGTCAGGTCGAGCACGGCTTCGACCTGCTTGCCGTCGGCCAGCACGGTCTCGTCGGCGCCCAGGGTGGCCGCCAGGTCGAGGGCGTCGGCGTTGCGGTCGACCACGATCACGCGGGTCGCGGTCAGCGCCTTCAGCGACTGGATGCCGATGTGCCCGAGGCCGCCGGCGCCGTTGACGACGCAGGTGGTGCCCGGGTATAGGTGCGGCACGGCCTTGCGCACCGCGTGGTAGGCGGTGATCCCCGCGTCGGCCAAGGCAGCCACGTCGGACGGCTCGGTCGACGGATCGAGCTTGATGCACGCCCGCGCCGACGTCAGCAGGTACTCCGCCATCCCGCCGTCGCTGCTGATGCCGGGGAAGCTCCCGTTCGGGCAGTGCATGTCGTCGCCCGCCCGGCAGGCGTGGCAGAGCCCGCAGGTCGGCGTCGGGTGCAGGATGACCGTGTCGCCGACCTCGACGTTCGTCACCGCCGGGCCGACCTCGTGCACCCAGCCCGCGTTCTCGTGGCCGATCGTGTACGGCAGTGCGACGCCGGACTTCTCGGCCCACTGCTCCTCGATGATGTGCAGGTCGGTGCGGCACACGCCGGCGCCGCCGATCTTGACCACGACGTCGAAGGGTCCGGTCGCGCGCGGCTCCGGGACGTCTTCGATCACCGGTTGCTGATGGTACTTCTGCAGCCGCACGGCCTTCATCCCGTGCCCTCCTCTTCGCTGGTCAGGGCGTACCGCGCGCGCAGCATGCCGCGGCAGACGCCCGAATTGGCCTCCATGCTCGTGCGGGTCAGCCGCGCGAACGCCAGGTGGCGCTTCGCCTCGGCCGCGGACACCGCTCGCCCGGTCGCCGGGTCGAGCAGCAGCGGGTCGCCGTCCTCGGCGGGCAGGCCGAGCTCGCGGCGGCGGGCCCGCAGCCGGTCGAGGTCCGGGCTCGGCGGGAGGTCGCCGAGGGTCAGCGCCGCCGGGTCCCGGCCGAGGGACCGGCAGACGCGGTCGGTGCCGGCCAGGACGGCCTTGCGGACGAAGTCGTACCGCAGCGTGTCGAGTTCGTCGACGGCCTCGCCGTCGAACGACGCGACGAACCCCTGCCGGGCCGCGACCCCGCGGTTGATGACGTCGGACGCGAAGTGGTCGTCGAGCCGGATGTCGAGCCCGGTCAGGCCCGGCACCCCGGCCACGGCGTCGTAGGCGTCCGCGACCATCAGGAACGCGAAGTTCGGCGCGCAGAAGTACGTCGGCAGCCGCAGCCGGACGACGGCGTGGCCCGCGGCGCTCACCTCGCAGCGGGCCACGAATCCCAGGTCGGTGAGGGGTTCGTCCAGTTCGGGATCCCGGACGGTGCCCAGCGCGGCCCACACGGCGGCGCGGGCCCCGGTCACCACGGCGGTCACGGGTTCGGCACGCCGACGGGCTCGACGTCCTTCGGATTCGCCAGCTTCAGTTCCTCCGGGACGTCGATGCCGTACAGGCGGGCCGCGTTCAGCCCGAGGATCTTCTTCTTCTGGTCGACGGTCAGCGGCGGGAAGTCCGACAGCTCTTCGTCGGACGGCATGTTCCAGTCGACGAAGCCCTCGACCTGCCACTTCGGTTCCCAGATCGCGTAGTCCGCGCCGAAGACGAGCTTGTCCTCGCCGAGCCAGAACATCAGCTCGCCCATGACCTTGGCGAAGAACTTCGGCCGGGCGTGCATCAGGCCGCCGACCACGACGGCGAGCCCCGCGTAGACGTTCCGCTCCTGGGTGGCCATGAAGCAGAAGTCCTCGATGCGCGGCAGGCCGACGTGCTCGACGATGAAGTTGAGGCCCTGGAAGTTCGTCGCCGCGTAGTCCACATCGGACACGTCGAACGCGTCCTTGTCCAGGGGCCAGATCGTCGGTCCCTTGTGGATGTGGATGTTCGTGACGCCGAGTTCCTCGCACTTCTCCAGGTAGCGCGCGGTTTCCGGGTCTTTGAGGCTCCAGCCGCGGGAGTCGCCGCGCCACTCGGCCGTGTAGAGCTTGACGCCCTTGCAGCCGTACCGCTTGACACGCTCTTCCAGGGCCTTCAGGCCCTCGTCGCCTTCACGCGGGTCGAAGGTCGTGTTGACGAGGAACTTGCCGGGGTGCTTCTCGGCCAGCGCCGCGTCCGCTTCGGTCGTGTTGAAGCCGTTCTTGTACCACTGCCGCAGGTTGGTCGGCTGGAAGACGGCCGTGTCGACGTGCCCGGCCTCGAACAGGTCGTGCATCATCAGTTCCTCGGAGTACTTCTGGAACCGGTCGAGCGGCCAGTGCGTCTCCTTCGGGCCGAGCCCCTGGTAGGCGTGGAAGCACTCGATCCAGCCCTTGGCGTATTCCTCCTGCCCCTCCACCCAGTTCTCCGGGCTCGCGTCCCAGAAGTGGGTGTGGGCGTCCACCACGAAATACTTCTCGCCGTCTTTTTCGTACATTTCCTGATCCTCCTGAGCCGGATCGAGTGCTGGGTCCTACTTGATCGGTTTGAGGTCGAAGTCGAGGTATTCGGCCGCGTCCTCGGGGTTGGCGAACATGATCGTGCGGTCGTCTTCGTGGATCATCCGCCCGTAGTGGGTGGACATGCTCTCCTCGAACTCGGCCGCGGTGAACCAGCCCTCCTCCTCGCCGGCGGCCTCGTCGACCTCGGCGTAGACGACGTCCATGCGGCCGACGGCGTCGACCCGGATCATCGAAGGCAGCGGGGTGATGGTGACGTTGTCCTTCGTGCCCATCACTTCCGCGATGATCGCGCCCACCTGGTTGTTCATCAGGGTGAAGCCGCACATGTTGGACGCGGTGTTGTCGGCCTTGAACGGGCTTTCCGCGGTTTTGAAGATGGTCACTGGCCCAGCTCCTCGGGTGCCTTGAGGCCCAATTCGGACAGGATGCCGGCGAACCGGCTCTTCACGCGGTCGAGACCGTCCTCGAACCGGATCGGCTTGGCGTCGGGCTGCGACCACAGCGGCTGCAGCGCCCGGGCGGCGGCGATGCTCTTCGGCACCCAGTCCTCGAGCCACTTCTGCAGCAGCGCCTTGTTGTGGTCGGCGAACTCCTTGTCGTTGATCAGCAGGTGGAACAGCGGTTTCGTGTAGCGGAGGTCGCGTTCGGAGAAGTCGAACTCCTCGGCGCCGATCAGCGTCGGGGTGACGAAGTCGCCGTTCGCCGGCGCGGCCTGCTGGACCAGGTTGCTGCGGAACAATTCGCCGACCAGGGGTTCGAAGACGACGTTCGCGGCGAAGATCGCCTCGCCCCAGTCCCAGATCCCGGTCAGCTGCTCGGCGGTCTCCCGCACGCCCTGCCAGGCGGGATCTTCGTTCCACGTGGACAGGTGGGCGGTGCCGTCGAAGCCCTCGATCTCCTCGGTCAGCGTGAGGTTGTAGAGGGCCAGGTCCTGCGCCGCGCGGATCCGGTGCATGCTGTTCACGGAGATCGCGTTGTTGTGCATGTTCGTCGGGGCGCGGCGGTTGGCGTTGGCGAACAGGTAGAGCCCGAGGCCGTGGTCGACGTGCATCCACGCGCCGACGTGCTTGGCGACGAAGTCGACCCAGTTGCGGTTCCACTGTTCGAACGCCTTCGCCTGGCGCGCGGCGTCGATGTTCTGGTTCAGCTGGCGCACGACGTTCGCGTTGTACCGGTAGAGCGTGAGCTCCCACTCCTCGTTGGGGTCGCGGAACTCGTGCCAGCCGTGCGCCGGCCAGTCGTAGCCCTTGCCGCCGGAGCCCGGGCCGCGCTCGGGCAGCGGGCGGTCGGAGCCCCACGCCTTCAGCGCGGTCCACTCCAGCGGGTAGCCGCCCTGGCCGTCGGCGAAGGCGTAGAGCCAGCCCTGCGACAGGTAGTGCCGCGGGTCGGGCTGGACCTCGACGGTGACGTCCTCGTAGTGGCTCTGCTTGCGCTTGGCCGGGGTGAAGTAGTTGTACTGGCGGGCCGTGGAGTCCGGGAAGACCTTCGCGCCCGCCTCGGCGTCGGTGAACGCCGGCTTGGGCACGCTGCGTTCGGAGGTGGCTGTCATGGGTTTCCTACCCTTCGCCCGTGGTGGTGAACTTGTCGTAGAAGACGCGTTTGTCCGCGACGCCGAGTGCGGGCAGCAGCTCCAGCGCGGCCTCGACCATCGGCGGCGGCCCGCAGACGTAGGCGTCGGCACCGGTCAGATCGACGCCGGCCCGGCGCAGGACGTCGGTGACGAAGCCGGTTTCGCCGGTCCAGCCGGCGTCGCCCGGCTCGGACAGCGCGGGGACGTAACGGAAAGACGGCAGCTTCTCCTCGAGCGCCCGCAGTTCCGCCTCGAAGCAGAGGTCGTGGCGGCGGCGGGCGCCGTAGTAGAAGACGGCCTTCCGGTCGATCCCGCGCTCGGCCATCGACCGCAGCAGGGACAGGATCGGCGCCATCCCGGCCCCACCGCCGACGAACACGAGGTCCGCGCCCGGGTTGTCCCGCAAGGTGAACACCCCGAACGGGCCGGTCACCCGGAGCCGGTCGCCGACCGCGACTCCGTCGGCCAGGAACCGGGAGAACAGCCCGTCGGGGTAGATCTTGATGACGAACTCCAGGAGCCCGTCGCGCGCGGAGGTGTTGGCCATCGAGAACGACCGGGTCTCCTCGGTGCCCGGGATCGCGAAGTCCAGGTACTGCCCGGGGAAGAACTTCAGGTCGCCGTCGAGCCGCACCACCAGGTGCCGGAGGTCGTGCGTCACGGGATCGTTGGCGACGACCTCGACGTCGGCCTCCTGGATCGGCAGGCCGGACTGGATCATCTCCTCGTCGTAGTTGAGCAGCTCGATCGTCAGGTCTTCGTAGGCGTGGGCCCGGCACAGCAGCGTGAAGCCTTCCTCCTTTTCGTAGTCGGGAAGCGCGAAGGTCGAATACCGGTCGTGTTCGACGTCGTCGCCGTCGAGGAGGAACGACTTGCAGGCCGCGCACTGCCCTTCCTTGCAGCCGTGCATGAGCATCACGCCCTGCTCGGCGGCGGCCCGCAGGATCGTCTGGTCCTCGGCGACGTCGATCTCGATCCCGACCGGCTCGAACCGGACGCGGTGTTTCTCCGCCATGCCAGGCCCTTCCGTCTCAGGCCTGCGGCGCGGGGCGCCCGGCCGGACCCTGGCGGTTGTAGTCGGCGACGAACGCGGCACGCTCGGCGTCGGTCATCCGGTTCAGCAGCACGTTCGGCGACTGCACTTCGGGCATCCGGCGCAGGTGGTCGAGCGTCCACATCTTCTTCGGGTCGAGGTCCAGGTGCGGCTGGGCGACCATGGTCTTGCCGTCGTCGCGGACGAAGCCCATGTCGGAGACGACGTCGGCCCAGTTCCAGCCGTGGTAGAGCGTCTCCCACTCGCGGGCGCCGACCAGCTGGCCCATGTTCGGGGTGTTGCGGCCCTGGTAGGTGGGCCGGAACGCCTCGGCGTCGGTCCAGCGGCAGGTCTCCGAGCAGTACGTCCGGTGCTGGCCGTCGACCTGGTCGACCACCATGTCCTCGCGGATCAGGCACGGCACCATGCAGGTCCAGCAGCGGTGCGGGTACACGTAGTCGACGTCCTCGGCGACGATCGGGTGGTGCCCGTTCGGCGTCGCGAGGCGGTTGTAGTTCTCCCACCACTTGCCGTACTTGTCGTACCAGCCCGGGTACTTGTACTCGAACCACTCGAAGTCTTCGTCGGTCATCGGGTCGATCCGCCAGTAATTGGCGAGCCACCCGGTGGCGAAGAACTGCGCGACCTCGTGGACGTAGCCCTTGTTCCAGATCCGGTTCCAGGCTTCCTCGATCAGGTCGTGCGGGATGACGAGCCCGTACTTCTCCAGCGGGACCAGGTAGGAGCGGTAGTAGTCGTCGTAGATCCAGCGGCGCCACATCTCCGCGTAGCTTTCGCGGTCCTTGCGGCGGTCCTTGGTGCCGTATTCGATGAACGTGCCGATCGCGGCGTCGACGACGGCGTGGTTGTTCCACCACGCGTACCGCAGGTCGCGTTCGAGCAGCTGGTGGTTGCTTTCGTCGGACAGCGCCATCAGCAGGGTCGCGTAGCCGTTGCTGATGTGCCGCGATTCGTCGGACTGGACCGAGTGGAACACCGTGGGCAGCAGGTAGTCACCGTTCGCGGCGGCTTCGGCGGGCATGGCGACGAACAGCGTGTTCGTGAACGCCGTTTCGGCGACGATGGTCAGGTAGATGCTCGCCGCGGTGATGGCGTCCCCGGTGATGAAACCTTCGGCGAACTGGCGGCCGATGGTGCCGCAGTAGTCGTTCTGGAAGTTGCGCAGGCTCGAGTTGAAGCCCGCCGGGTCGATGTAGTTCTGCATGTACAGGCGCTTGAGGTTCTGCTGGATCGTCGAGTGGCGGACCTCGTCGATCATCTGGATCGCCTGGCCGTTGTGCAGTTCCGGGTTCGGGACCGTGCGGAACAGCAGCGGCATCGCCCGCGCGGCGGAGATCTCCGGCAGCGGGATGATCGACAGGAACAGTTTCTGCCACTCCAGCCAGCGTTCCTGGACCTGGCGGAACATGTTGCCGCGGATCGCGCCGTCCTCGGCGCCGTAGACCCGGTGGTCCTTTTCCTCCTGCATCGGGAAGTACGAGCGGAGGACCTGCTTCAACGGGTCCTTCTTCTTGGCCTTCCGGAAGGTGTAGTCGGTGCCGTAGTGCGAAACCGGGGTGTGGTACGCCGGTTCCCACGACAGTTCCTGGATCTTCTGGTGGGCTTTCGCCACACTCTGGCGACTCATGGATCACTCCTTATTCACGGCTCGCCGGCCCGGCGTTGACCATTAGGCGGGCCCGCGCGGTGGCCGCGGGTCTCAATCTGAGACAGAACCGCGGCCCGGCGGCGTGTCGAGCAGCCGCGCGCGCAACGCGGCCAGCTCGTCGTGGACGCCGGCCCGCACCCGGGCGTCCCCTTCGGCGGCCGGGACGATCCCGAACGCGCGCAGCAGCGCGGCGGCGGGCTCGCCGGGGTCGCCCGCGGCGCCCAGCGTCGGGTGCAGCCCCTGCTCGGCCAGGTGGGTGAAGACCAGGTTGACGATCGTCCACGGGTTGTACGTCTCGGCGGCCATGACCCCATCGCACCGCCGCCGCGCGGCCGGGAGCGTCTCAATTTGAGACACCGGTGTGTCACCCGCACCCGTACGCTGGACGGGCGGCACAACGGGTGTGCCCGCACCCACGTGGGCCGCGGGGAACTGGAGGTCACGTGGACGAGATGGCCCTGGTCGCCGACGACGAACTCGCCCGCACCCGGGTGCGGTTCCTCACCGCGGAAACGGTTCCCGCGGACACGGTCCGGCCGACGATCCTCGCCTCGTGGCGGCGGTCGCGGGAGTTCCAGGTCGAGGCCGACCGGATCGACCCGCTCTACCTCGGCGACCAGAACCTCGACATCCCGCTCATGCGCGGCGCCGAACCGGTGCTGGAGAAGCTGGGCGAGCAGTTCGAGGGCCAGCCGATCAGCCTCATCCTCACCGACCCCGGCGGGGTCGTGCTCACCCAGCGGACCGGGGACGCCGACCTCGCCCGGCACCTCGAGCGCGTCGAGCTGGTGCCCGGGTTCAGCTATGGCGAGCAGTCCGTCGGCACGAACGGCATCGGCACCGCGCTGGAGGACGGCCGCCCGACGACGGTGTTCGGCCACGAGCACTACGCCGAGCACCTGGAGAACCTGGCCTGCGCCGGGGTGCCGATCCACCACCCGATCTCGGGCAAGAAGGTCGGCGCCGTCGACCTCACCTGCTGGTACAAGGACGCCGGCGGCCTGCTCGTCGCGCTGGCCCGCTCGACGGCCGAGCAGATCCGCCAGGCCCTGCTGCGCCACAGCGATCTGCGGGAGATGCTGCTGTTCCAGGCCTACCTGCAGACCTGCCGCCGGTGGACGGGCATCGTGCTGGCGTTCAACGAAGACATCGTGATGATGAACGACCGGGCGCGGCAGCTGCTCGACCCGGCCGACCAGTCGGTGCTGCTGGGCCACGCCACCGAGGCGCTGGCCGAAGGCCGCCGGACGCCGGCGACCCTGTCGCTGTCGAGCGGGTTGCGGGTGCGGGTGCTGTGCCGCCGCGTCGCGGGCCGGCGCGAAGCCGAGACCGCGGGCGGCGTGCTGTCGGTGAAGCTGATCGAGGCCGAGGAGACCTTGGCCGTCCCGACGCCGATGCTGCCGATGTACCTGCCGGGTGTGGTCGGCTCGGCACCGCTGTGGCTGCGCTGCGGGCACGACCTCGACTCCGGCCACCAGCGCGGCGAGTGGGTCGCGCTCGAAGGGGAGCCCGGCACCGGCAAGCTGACCCTGGCCAAGGGCCTGCACCAGCGCCACCACCCGGCGGCCCGGCTGCGCACCGTCGACGCGGCGTCCGGCCCGGACTGGGCCGCGCTGCCGCGCGAGCACGCCGAAGCCCCGATCCGGACGCTGGTGATCCGGCACGCGGACCGGCTGGCGGCCCCGGCGGCCACCGCGCTGGCGGCGGTCTTGCGGACCCTGCGCGAGGACGCGAGCCCACCCTGGGTCGTCGTCACCCTCGTGCCGGAGGCCGAGACCGAACCGGCGCTGGCCGAGCTGCTGAAGTTCTTCCCCCGGACGGTGCGGGTGCCGCCGCTGCGCCACCACGTCGAAGACCTCGCCGAGCTCGTCCCGCTGGTGCTGAGCAAGCTCGGCTACGGCGGCAGGCTGACGTGCTCGGCCGCGGCCCTGCACCTGCTGATGCGGGCGGAGTGGCCGGGCAACACCGGCCAGCTCCACCAGGTGCTGCGCACGGTCGCCCAGCGCCGCCGCGCCGGCACCATCCGCCCCGGCGACCTCCCGGCGGAGTTCCACGCGGTGACCCGGCGGCCGCTGAACCGCTTCGAATCGATCGAGCGGGACGCCATCGTGCGGTGCCTGGAAGACGCGGACGGCAACAAGGTCCGGGCGGCGAAGCTGCTCGGCATCTCACGGGCGACGATCTACCGCAAGATCCACGAGTACGGCATCGTGCCGCCGGCCCGGTAGCCGCCCGGATCCCCGGCGGGCGGCTCCCGGCGCGTCACTTCGCCGGCGGGTTCACCGCCTTCGCGACCTCGTCGATCGTCTTGGCGTCGACCAGTCCGGTGTCCTCGAGCACCTCCATGTGGTCCATCACCGTCTGGTTCGCCTGCCGCGCGTGCCGCCGGATGACGTCGTTCTGCGTCCCGGCGCGGACTTCGGCGATGGTCGCGAAGATCTTGCCGTGCGACGAACGGAGCAGGTTCGCGAACAGCTTGTCGAACTCGAGCCCCTGGGCGGCGGTCAGCTGGCGGACCCAGCCCTGCTGCTCGGGGGTGGCCTGGTCGGGCAGCGTCACCCCGAGCATCTTCGCGTCTTCGCGCACGAGCTGGTCGAGGCGCGAATGGCCGTCCAGCAGGTGCAGCCCGGCGCGCTTGACCTGTTCGCTGCTGGCGTGGGTCTGCGCCAGGGAGCCGGCCGGGATCTCCCACAGCCCGGCCTGGCGAACCTTGACCAGGAACGTCTTGTCGAGCTCGGTGACCGGCCCGGCGCCGGTCGCCGGACCGGTGGCGGCGGCTTCGCCGGCCGAGCCCATCTGCATGCCGGCCATGTCCTGGCCGTAGGCGGGGACCTGCGCTTGCGTCGAGCCGGGCGAGGTCTGGGCGTTGGCCTGCAGCACCATGACCGAGCCCACGCCGACCACGGCGAGCGTGGCCACGACGACCAGCGCGGTCCGGGCCTTGGCGCGGCCCGTCATGCCACGGTGATCCGGCATGATTCCTCCTTCTGACGACAGTGCGGGTACGGGGTACACGGACGTCACAGGGAGGAGGTTCAGCAGAATCCGGGGAATTATTCTTGCCTGCCAACGGAATCAGTTCTCAGGCGTGCTGAAGGCAGCGGAAACGCAAGAGTGGCCGATGCGGCCGGACACACCCGGCGAGCGCCGGGGATGTCCATCTTGACCGATGCTCTTGCGATTGGCAAGTATTGCGGCATGCAACCCCACCACCAAGACGCGGCCCTGGGCGGCGACCCGGACGTGGCCGCCCTCGACGGCCTCACCGTGGTCCTGGTCGGGATCGCGTGGGAATGCGCGCACGCGGCGCCGCCGGAGGTGTCGTTCCCGCAGTCGCGGCTGCTGCTGGTCCTCGACCGCCTCGGCCGCGTCCCGAGCTCCCAGCTGGCGGCGGCGATGGGTGTCAACGCGTCCTCGGTGACGCGGCTGGCGGATCGGCTCGAAGGCCTCGGGTACGTGGCCCGCGGCCGCAGCCCGGGCAACCGCAGCGTCGTCACGCTGGAGGTGACCGAGGCCGGGCACGAGATCGTGGCACGCATGCTCGAGCGTCGGCAGGCCGCGCTGGGGGCGCTGCTGGACAAGCTCCCACCGTCCCAGCGCAAGGCCGCGGCCGAGGCGGCCCGCCGGCTGGTCCACGCGGCGGCGACCATCCCGGCACTCGGTCCGGCCGCGCTGTGAGTGCCATCCTGGACGGCATGCCGACCCGCTGGACGTGCCCCCGCTGCGACCGCGAGTTCGCGCGTGCGGGCCAGGGGCACACGTGCGTCCCCGGCTGCACGGTCGAGCAGACGTTCGCGGGCAAGCCACCGTGGCAGCGCGCGGTCTACGACGCGGTGCTCGGCCACCTGCGCACCCTCGGCGACGTCCACGAGGACGCCGTCAAGGTCGGGGTGTTCCTGAAGCGGGACCGGAAGCTGGCGGAGCTGCGCCCGCGATCCCGCGACGTGCTGGTGTACCTGTGGCTGCCCCGGCCGGTGGAAACGGCCCGCATCGCCCCGGCGAGCTGGGCGAGCGGGCCGCGGGTCGGGCACAAGCTGAGCCTGCGCGCGGTGTCCGATGTGGACGACGAAGTCCGCGGCTGGCTGACGATCGCGTTCGAGACGTCCTGAGCGGTCATGGTTCGCCCGGGGCCAGGGAGCCCCACCGGCCCGGACGGCCGGGCAGTGCGGAACTCTCAGCGCCGGTGCCACCCTGCACAAGGGCGGTGCCCGCCGGCGGGTTCCTCCCGGCGGGCACCGCCCGAAGTCAGGAACCCGTGGGGCCCGTCCAGCCGTCCGGCACGTGGCCGATCCGGACCCGCTGCGGGTGGTCGCCGACCGGGACCGAGACGAGCTTCTGCCCCGTCGTGAAGTCGATAGCCGTCACCTGGTCGGCGCCGGCTTCCGAGATCACGCACGCCTGGCCGTCGCCGCTCACCGTGGCCCAGTACGGCTTCACCGCCGGGACCAGCGTGCCCTGCTGCAGGGTCGTGCGGTCGACCACCGTCGCGTAGTCGTCCATCGTTCCGGCGATGCAGAGCTTGGTGCCCGCCGGGTTCATCGACATGCCGTGGTGACGGGAGTCGTTGACGAAGGTCTTGCGGTCGTCGCTGGTGGCCGGGTTCTTCGGCAGTTCCTTGATCCGGGTGATCTTGTCGGTGGCCACGTCGTACTCGGCGAAACCGTTGAAGAACGACACCTGGAAGTACAGCTTCGACCCGTCCGGGGTGAACGCGACCGGCCGGACGGCGTCCGAGAGGTCGCTGCGGCCGAAGGCGTCGAGCCGCTGGCGCATGTCGATCACCTTGACCTGGCGGAAGGTCGCGGCGTCGACCACGGTGATCCGCCGGTCCCCCTTGGTGAAGTCCCAGCCCGGGTCGTCGAGGTCGGTATTGACCTCGCCGATCGACATGTTCCAGAGGTAGCGGCCGCCGTCGGTGAACACGTTCTCGTGCGGCTTGTCGCCGGTGGCGAAGGAGCCGACCTGCTGCCCGGTGACGATGTCCAGCACGTGCACGGTGTTCGACGTCGAGGCGGAGACCGCGACGCGGCGGCCGTCCGGCGACACCGCCATGTGGTCGGAGCGGAAGCCCGACACCGGGAAGCGCCAGTTGATCCGGCCGGTCGTCAGGTTGATCGAGACGACGTCGGCGAAGCTCGGCCGCGACGCCACCACCGACGAGCCGTCCGGGGTGGTGTACATGTCGTCGACGAACTGGTCGTGCCCCTCGCCGGGCCCGTTGCGGATACCCAGGAAGAAGGCCAGCTTGATCGGGTTGAGGTAGATCTCCGTCAGCCGGGCATCCTTGTCCGGGATGATGTTCACCCGCGCGATCCGGGCGAACGAGCCGCGGGACTGGATGACGTCGGCCGTGCCTTCCCAGTTGTTGCCGACGAACATCACCTCCCGCAGCGCCGCCGCGCCGGTCGCCGGCACCGCGGCCCCGGTCGCCAGCAGGGCGACGGACGCGGTGAGGCAGGCCAGGCGGGACAAGTACGACCGCTTCCGACGTGGAGTGCGCACGAGGAGACACCTTTCGGCATTGAAGAGGTGCGGTGGATTTCGCGGAGAAACGAGGTTACTGTCCGGTATTGCCACGATAACCGGCCACCGGAGCCGCTCCGGTAGGGCCGCTCGCCCAACATCGCGGACGCGGTGTTGTGGCCCTGCCACAACGGGAGGGTGCCGTGCCGGCCTCGCCGCTGCTCCGGCAGGTGCTCGACGCGATGGCCGCGGACGAGACCGTCGTCGACGAGCTGGTGAAGGCCGCGCGGGACCAGTCGCCCGAGGTCGCGCGGCTGCCGGAGGCGGAGAACCGGCGGCACGTTCAGTTCCTGCTCTCGGCCGCGCTGCGCGCCACCACGAACCCCGACAGCGCCGACTACACGACCGCCGAGGCGCTGGGCGCCGACCGGGCCGCCCAGGGTGTCCCGCTCACCGACCTGCTGCGCGGGGTCCAGGCCGGCCGGACGCTCGCGGCGCGCTTCGCCGTCGAACGCGCCCGGGCCGCGGGCCTGCCCGACGACGTCATCCTCGAAACCGTGCTCGACGCCGAGCGCTACACCGGCGCGCTGGAACGGCACATCGTCAAGGGCTACCACGCCGCCGAACTGCAGCTGTCACGAACAGTGCGGGACGCGCGGACCCAGCTGCTGCGCACCCTGCTCCTCGCCGGGCACCCGCCCACGCCGGAGGAGCTGCGGCAGGCGGGGTTGCGTCCCGAAGGCCGTTACTCCTGCGTGGTGTCCGACGTCAGCGACCCGGCGCGGGCGCGCACGCTCGAACAGGCGTTGCTGGAGTTCGGTGGGGTGTACGGCCTGGTGGAGGGCCGGCTCACCGGCCTGGCGGCCCGTCCGCCCGCGGGGATTTCGCCGGCCGAGGGCGTGGTGCTGGTCGTCGCGCCGCCGGTGACGCTGCCCGAGCTGCGGGAAGTGCACCGCCTCTGCACGGCGGCGGCGCGGATCGCCGGGCCCGGCCACCACGACCTGACCGCGCTGGCGGGCGAAGTCGCCCTGTCGGCGCAGCCGCTGCTGGCGGATCTGCTCACGGGCGGCCTGCTCGGCGCCCTCGACCCCGCGAACGCGTTCCACCGGGAGCTGGCCGCGACGGCGCTGGCCTATCTGGACCACGGCCAGCGCCTGCGGACCACGGCCGAAGCGCTGCACCTGCACCCGAACACGGTCCGCTACCGCCTCGACCGGCTGGCCGAGCTCACCCCGGTGGCCCTGGCCGAGAACAGCGGCGGCCGCGTTCTCGACGCCGTGCGGTCGTGGTGGGCCCTGCAGAACTGGCTCGGTGGCCGATAAGGTCACCCGCATGGCTGAGCTCCGCCGCATGCCGGCGACCACGGCAACCGGAGAATGCGTTTTCTGCGCCATCGGCTCGGGTCAGGCCCCGGCCGCGTTCGTGCACGAGGACGACGAGTTCGTCGCGATCGTCGACCTGCGCCCGGTGACGACCGGCCACCTGCTGGTCCTCCCCCGGGCCCACCACGCGGACCTCGCTTCGCTTCCGGCTTCCGCGGGCGCGCGGATGTTCACGATCGCCCAGGAACTGGCGGCGGCGTTGCGGCGCACGGCCCTGCAGTGCGAGGCGATCAACCTGTTCCTGGCCGACGGCAAGGCGGCGGGCCAGGAGATCCCCCACGTCCACCTGCACGTGATCCCCCGGTTCGCCGGCGACGGCTTCGTGCTGAGCGCCGACTGGCGGGTGCGGACGAAGGAGGAGCTGGTGGAGGTCGCGGAGAAGGTCAAGGCGGCGCGTTAGGCCTTGTGCAGCTTGTCCGGGTGGTGGACGGCGGTCTTGCCGGACTTCTCGCTGCGGACGAGGTATTGCGGGTTGTCGGGGGACGCCTTGACGTCCCGCTTGCCGGCGTGGGTGTCCTTGGTGAGCTTCTCCTCCACGGTGCCGACGGAGCTCTGGTTGCCGGCGTCCCACTTGACGCGGTCGCCCTTCTTGAATTCCTTGGTCATGGCGGGAGGGGTACCCCGGTTTCGCCGGCTCACCACCGGCGCCGGCCAACCGATACGGTGATCGTATGGAGCGGCGCTCGCACGCCACGTCGTTCGGCGCGGCGGCGGCCGCCTACGCCGAACACCGCCCGGACTACGCCGAGGCCGCGGTGCGCTGGGCGCTCGACCCGGCACCGGGCCGCCGGGTGCTCGACCTCGGCGCCGGGACCGGCAAGCTGACCGCCACGCTGGTGGCCCTGGGTTTCGCCGTGACCGCGGTCGAGCCCGACCCGGCCATGCTGGCGGAATTGCGCCGCGCCCTGCCGGACGTCCGTGCCCGGCCGGGCCGCGCCGAGGCCATCCCGCTGCCGGACGCGTCCGTCGACGCGGTGCTGGCCGGCAACGCCCTGCACTGGTTCGACATGGCGGTCGCGGGCCCCGAGATCGCCCGGGTCCTCGCGGCGGGCGGCGTCCTGGCCGGGCTGTGGAACGTCGTGGACGACCGGGTCGGCTGGGTGGCCGGGCTGGCGCGCGCCGGCGGAAGAGCGGTGATCGGCCCGCGGGACACCCCCACCGGCTGGCGCGCCGAAACGGCCGAGGTCCTTCCGCCCCGGTTCGGTGCCCCGGAGCGCGCCGGATTCCCGCACGGACAGCGCCGCACCGCCGGCTCCCTGGTGGCGGCGCTGGCCACCCGGGCGGGTGTCCTGGTCATGCCGCCACCGGAGCGCGAGAACACCCTCGACCGGATCCGGGCCTTCCTCGCGCAGGAACCGGAAACGGCGGACGGCGAGTTCACCCTCCCGATGCTGACCTGCGTGCTGCGCGGCCGCAGCGGGTACCCGTCCGGAATGGACGACGAAGAAACGCGCCGCGAGTTCGGCGACAGCGTCAACATGACCGCCAAGCAGCTCGACGACTGGCTCGGCACCGACGAGTCGAAGGCCGCCGGGCAGCACAAGGACGCCGAGTCGATCGGGCACCGGTCCGGCCGCCGGATCGTGGAAATCCTGCGGAAGAAGAAGGACGACCTCACCGGCGACGACCTCGCCCACATGCGCAAGGTCGTCGGCTACGTCCACCGGCACCTGGCCCAGCGCCCCTCGGGCGACGTCAAGGACACCACCTGGCGGCACTCGCTCATGAACTGGGGCCACGATCCGCTGCACTAGCCGCGTGATCCGGCAGCTCCAACGCGTTCGCCGCTTCCCGGATCGGGCGGGACATCTGCTCCAGGACGCGGTTGCGGCCCGGCAGGTACGGCATCAGCTTGATCATCCGGGTGTTGAACCACGCGAACGCCCGCGACTGCGGGATGATCCCGCGCAACGCCGTCTTCGCCAGCGCCTGGTTCTTCTCGATGAACGGCCGCATCAAGGCTTCGTAGCGGGGCAGTGCCTCGGAGAAGTCCGAGGCCAGCTCGCCCGCCAGGACGTACGCGCCCGCCAGCGCCAAGCTCGTGCCCTGGCCCGACGCCGGCGACGGGCAGTAGCCCGCGTCGCCGACGAGGGTCACGCGGCCGGCCGACAAGCGGTCCATGACCACCTGGCACACCGGGTCGAAGTAGAAGTCGTCCGCCTCGCGCATGGCCGAGAGCAGGTCCGGGATTTCCCAGCCGAGGCCGGCGAAGCGGTCCGCGACCAGGTCCTTCTGGCCGTCGACGTCCCGGCGGTCGTAGGGCAGCGGCGGTGCGGTGAACCAGAACGCCGCCTTCGCGTCGTGCGCCCGTGCCGTGCTGTAGACGTTGACCATCTTGCCCGGTGCCGCCGAGTGCAGGAGTTCCCAGCGGTCCAGCTCGAACGTGTTGGGCACCGTCGAAATCGAGATGTACGCGTCGAACCGGCGCAGGTAATCCTCCTCCGGGCCGAACGCCAGCGCGCGGACGCCGGAGTGCAGGCCGTCCGCCCCCACCACCAGGTCGAACCGGCGGGGCTCGCCGTGGGCGAACGTCACCTCGACGCCGTCGGGTCCCTGGTCGAGCCCGGTGATCCAATCGCCGAAGACGTACTCGGTGTGCGAACGGGTGGCGTCGTGGAGGATGCGGGCCAGGTCGCCGCGGAGGATCTCGGTGTCGTCGCCGTGGCGGAAGCCGAACGTGTCCGCGTCGAGGGTGGCGATCTGCTTGCCGCGCTTGTTCACGAACGCCGCGCCGCGCATGTCGGTGCTCGCCGCGTGGACCCGCTCCAGCAGGCCCATCCGGCGGACGACGTCGACCGCGACGCCGCGGATGTCGACCTTGTAGCCGCCTTCGCGCAGGCTCGGCGCGCGCTCGACGACGGTGGCCTGGAAGCCGTGGTGGTGCAGCCACCAGGCGAGGGCGGGGCCGGCGACACCGGCGCCGGAGATCAGGATGTGCTTCGTCATGCCCCGAAGCTTCGGCGGGGCCGCTGACCGCTCACGAACCGAGCGCGAACCGCCGCTGACCGGCCTCCTCGACCGCCTGCTCGGGCAGCGTTTCCCGGCCCCGGTCGAAGGCGGCGGCGTAGGCCGGGGCGCCGATGCGGGCCCGGACGCGGTCGGCCACGCCGTCGACGTCGACATCGCCGGTGACGGGCGCGCCGCGCAGCCCGACCGCCACGCCGAGCAGGAACGCGGCCCGCTCGTCCTCCTCCCGCCCGGCGAGCACCCCGGCCAGCCCTTCGATCGCCTGGGCCGCGCCGGGCAGGTTCGCGTGCTCCAGCGCCGTGGCCAGCGCTTCCTGGTGCAGTTCGGTCGCCTCGTCCAGGCGGCCCTCGGCGGCCGCCGTCCAGCCGAAGCCGGTGTGGACGCGGATGCGGGTCTCGCCGCCGGTCACCGGGTCGGCGGCCAGGGCGAGTGCCGCGGAGTACCAGCGCCGGGCCGCCACGAGGTCACCCGCACGGCGCGCGATCTCCCCGAGGCCGCCGCGGGCCCGGGCGAGCGTCACCGGCGTGCCCGCGGCGCGCGCCTGCTCGGCGGCGGCTTCGTAGTCGGCCTTCGCGGCGTCGGCGTCGCCCTGCCGCAGGACGCCGTCGGCACGGCGGCAGAGCAGATCGGCCGCGTCTTCGGCCGCGCCGAGTTCGCCGGCCAGCCGGACGGACTCGTCCATCAGCTCCCGGAACCGCGCGTGGTCGCCGCGCCAGTCCGCGAACTCCGCGAGCTTCTCCAGCGCGCTCGCCTCGCCCCAGCGGTCGCCCAAGGTCCGGAAGGCGTCCAGGGACGCCGAAAAGTGCGCCTCGGCTTCGGCGATCCGGCCGCGGTACTGGGCGCCGAGGCCGTCGCCGATCCCCGCGAACGCCCGGGACCACGCGTCCGGGCCGATCAGCGCGGCCAGCCGTTCGCCGTCTTCGGCCTTGGTGCGCGGGGAAAACGCCCACAGCAGGAAGAGGTACGGGTATCGCAGCGACCCGTCGAGCTGCCGCAGGATCGGCTCGATCGCGACGCCGGTGTCCGACGCCTGGATCACGCACAGGACGTATTCCTCGGCCAGCCCCGGCGGCGGTTCGGGACCGACCGCGGCCAGGACGGTGTCCGCGATCGGCGTCGCCTCGCTGCGCAGGCCGCGCAGCCACCAGTACCAGGACAGCGCGGCGATGAGCCTCAGCGCGGTTTCCGGGTCTTCGGCGGCGCTCCAGCGCAGGGCCGCGTGGAGGTCGGCGTGTTCGGCGGTCAGCTCGGCCAGGGCGGTCAGCTGGTCCGCGCCGCGCAGCTTCGGCTCGTGGGCGCGGGCGACGTCCAGGAAGTACTGCGCGTGCGCCGCCCGCCGGTCGTCGCCCTGCTCGGCGCAGAACGCGCGGATCGTCTCCAGCATCCGGTACCGGCGGCCGTCGAACTCGACGAGGGACTTCTCGACCAGGCCGGTGAGCACGAAGTCGGGGACATCGCAGACGCGCTCGACGGCGGCCGGTCGCGCGCCACCGGCGAACACCGCGAACCGGCCCGCCAGCACCTGTTCCTCGGCGTCCAGGAGGTCCCAGCTCCACTCGACGACGCCGCGGAGGGTCCGGTGCCGCGGCTCGGCGGTCCGGTCGCCGCGTGAAAGGAGCCGGAACCGGTCGCCGAGCCGGGCGGCGACGTCGTCGGCGGACAGCGAACGCAGCCGCGCGGCGGCGAGCTCGATGGCCAGCGGGAGGCCGTCGAGGGCGGCGCAGATCCGCGCGACCGCACCCGGCTCCGGGGCTTCGCCGGGCGCCACGGCCGTGGCCCGCTCGGTGAACAGCCGCGCCGCGGCGTCGGCGGGCAGGGCGCCGACCGGCACCAGCGTCTCGCCGGTCAAGCCGAGCGCTTCACGGCTGGTGGCCAGGACGCGCAGACCGGCGCACTCGCCCAGCAGGCGCCGCACCAGCCGCGCGGCCTCGGCGACGACGTGTTCGCAGTTGTCCAGGACCAGCAGCACCGGCCGGTCGGCGAGCCCGGCGGCCAGGCGGTCGGCCGGGTCGGCGGCCGTGCCCGGCGTCAGCACGCCCTGTTCCCGCAGGCCGAGTGCGGCGAGGACCGCGCGCGGGACGTCGGTGGTCGTCGCGAGTTCGACGAAGCAGATCTCGCCGTCGGCCCGGGCCGCGGCTTCGACGGCGAGCCGGGTCTTGCCCGCGCCGCCCGGTCCGGTGAGCGTGACGAGCCGGGCGTCGCGCAGGGCGGCGGTGAGCCGGTCGAGCTCGGCGCGGCCGACGAACCCGGTGAGCGGCACGGGCACCCGGCGGGCCGGGGCGGGAGCGGCGGCTCGGAGGACCGCGGTGTGGGCGTCGGCGAGCTCGGCCGACGGGTCGGCGCCGAGTTCGTCGGCCAGGCGCTCCCGAATCTCGGCGAACACCGCCAGGGCTTCGGCGGACCGCCCGCTGCCGTGCAAGGCCCGCATGAGCTGGGCGGTGAGCCGTTCGCGCAGCGGGTGTTCGCGGGTGAGCTCCCGCAGCTCGGCGACGAGCCGCTCGTGGTGGCCGAGCGCGAGCGCGGCTTCGACGCGGTCTTCGGTCGCGGCCAGCCGCAGTTCCACCAGCCGGGCGGCGCGCGGCGGGTCGGCGAGCCCGTCGAGCGCGGGGCCCCGCCAGAGGGCGAGAGCTTCGGTGAACAGCCGGAGCTTCACGGCCGGTTCGGGAGTTTCCCGCGCCTGCGCGGTGAGCCGTTCGAAGCGGTGGACGTCGACGTCCTGGGGATCGACGGCCAGCCGGTACCCGGCGGGGGTGAACTCGACCAGGCCGTCGGGCGCGCCGCCGTCCTTCAGGCGCCGGCGCAGCCGCGAGACCTGCGACTGGAGGGCTTCGGAAGCACCCTCGGGCGGGTGCTCGCCGTGCAGGCCGTCGATCAGCCGTTCGGCGCCGACCACCCGCCCGGCGTCGAGGGCGAGCAGGGCCAGCAGCCCCCGCAGCTGCGGCCCGCCGAGGGCGACCGGGGTCCCGTCCGGACGGTGGGCTTCGACCGGCCCGAGGATGGCGAACTGCACCGGGCAATTCTGGCCCACCACCTCGCTCAAGTTCCGGTGATTCGCACAGATCGCGACCCCGCGTCGAGGAACTCCAGCAGCCGCCCGGCTTCCGTCTCGATCTCCGCCCGCTCCCCCGCCGTCAGCCGGTCGTGGGTGGTGACCTCCAGGGCGTCGGGATGCAGCCGCCAGTCCGCGCGGTAGAAGCCGTCCACCAGCAGTGTCCCGCGGGAAGCGCCATTGCCCGGCGGCAGCGGGACCCGCCGGCCGGGCGGGAGGACCCGCGCCCGGTCGGCGTGCGCCAGCAGGACGTTGTCGTACTCCGGCAGGAACCGCGCCGGCGCCGGGGCCGAAGGGTCCGGGAGCACGCCGTCTTCCACGTCGTACAGCACTTCGCCGGACTCCGCGCGGAACGTCGGCAAGCCCATCGGCTCGACGATCTCGCGCAGCTTCGTCAGTCCCGACCACGCCTGGACGTCGGCGACCGATGCCGGGCCGAACGCCCGCAGGTACCGCCGCACCACGTCCTCGAGCGACGGACGGCAGTCCAGCGGACCGCCGAGCCAGCCTTCCAGGGTGGTCAGCGTGGCCGGGCCGGTCGAACCCCACACGCCGCGGGGTGTCACCTGTGCGGTCGGCACGAGATAGCCGACCGCGTACGAGAGCGCCTCGGCGTCGTGCGCCGGCCACCGCGCGGCCAGCGCGTCCTGCAGCTGCCGCCGGGTTCGTGGCCGCTCTTCGAGCAGCTCACGGCCGAAGCGGGACACCGCGCCGAGGTCGGCGTCGCCGATGCGGCGCCCGAAGTGGCCGGTGTAACCGTTTGCCACCACGTGCTGGACCAGCGGCCGCAGCACGCGCGCGTCCTCGGCGAGGACCAGGTGGACGGTTCCCCGCATCAGCAGCCCGCGCACGGCCTGGCGGCCGGTGATCAGGGCCGCCAGCTCGCCGGGCCGGAACCCGGAAATCCGGGTCCACAGCCCGACGTACGGCGCGAGCGGGGCCTGCGCCTGCATCCCGACCAGGTGCCCGACCATCGCCGCGGCCGGCCGCGACGTCCGTTCCAGGAGGTGCTGCCGCGCGAGCAGCGCCCGGTTGAGCGCGCGGACGTTCACGGCCGCAGCCCGCGGAAGAACGCGCGGATGTCGGCCACGAGGAGCTCGGGCTCCTCCAGCGCCGCGAAGTGGCCGCCCTCGGCGAAGTCGGACCAGTGCGCGATCTTCTCCTCGGGGTCCATGATCCGCCGGACCACCGGGGAAGAGTCGAACACCGCCCAGCCCGCGGGAACGTCCGAGGGGGCCAGCCAGCCGTGTCCGGCGTGGGCGGCCTCGTAGAGGAACCGGGCCGCGCTCGCGCCGCTGCGGGTGAACCAGTACAGACTGATGTTCGTCAGCAGCCGGTCGCGGTCGACGCCGTTCGCTCCGGTCCACGCCTCGAACTTCTCCGCGATCCAGGCCAGCTGCCCGACCGGGGAGTCGGTGAGCGCGGCCGCGATCGTCTCGGGCTTGTGGGACTGGAGGTCGAGGTACCCGCGGCCGGCCCGCCAGTCCGCGCGGGCGGCGTCCAATTCGGACTGTTCGGCCTCGGACAGGCCCTCCGGCAACGGCAGCTGCTCGCCGGCCAGCGCGATCGTGCCGCGGTCGCTGTTGACGTGCGTGCCGATCACCCGCTCCGGGTACACCGCCGCGAGCCGGCCGGTGACCCCCGCGCCGAGGTCGCCACCCTGCGCGGCGAACCGGTCGTAGCCGAGGCGGGTCATCAGCTCGGCGAACGCGTCGGTCGTGCGGGCCAGCTCCCAGCCGGGGCCGCTCAACGGCGTCGAGAACCCGAACCCGGGCACCGACGGGACGACGACGTGGAACGCGTCCGGGCCCGGCTCGGTCAGCGGGCCGATGACCTCGAGGAACTCGGCGACCGAGCCCGGGTAGCCGTGGGTGAGCAGCAACGGAACGGCGTCGGCCCGGGTCGAGCGGACGTGCAGGAAGTGGATGGTCTGGCCGTCGATCTCGGTCGTGAACTGCGGAAACGCGTTGAGCGCCGCTTCCTGGGCCCGCCAGTCGAAGCCGTCGCGCCAGTACTCGGCGAGTTCCCGGACGACGCTCGTCGGGATGCCGCGGGACCAGTCGGGCTCGTCGCCGGGCACCGGGTCGGCGAACCGGGCGGAGGCGAGGCGCCGGTGGAGGTCGTCCAGCTCGGCCTGTGGGACGTCGATGCGGAAAGGGCGGATTTCGTTCGTCATGAGCAGCACGTTATGAGCGATTGCGGAAGACTTCCTTCCGCGATTCGTGCGATCCTCGAAAAATGTTGCAGACCTCCGCTCGCCTCCTGCGGCTGCTGTCGCTGCTCGAAACGCGGCGCGACTGGACCGGCGCCGATCTGGCCGACCGGCTCGGTGTCTCCGCGCGCACCGTCCGCACCGACATCGGCAAGCTGCGGGAGCTCGGCTACCCGGTCGAGGCCGCCCCGGGCGTCCAGGGCGGGTACCGCCTCGGCGCGGGCGCCCAGCTCCCGCCGCTGCTGCTCGACGACGACGAAGCGGTGGCCGTCGCGGTCGGGCTGCGGACGGCGGCGGGGGTCGCCGGCATCGGCGAGACGTCGGTGCGCGCGCTGGCCAAGCTGGAGCAGGTGCTGCCGTCCCGGCTGCGGCACCGGGTCCGGGCCTTGCAGACGGCGACGGTCGCGGTGCCCGGCGGCGGCCCGTCCGTCGACGCGGACGTCCTGACCGCCATCGCGACGGCGATCCGGGCGAGCGAGCGGCTGCGCTTCGACTACACGAGCCACCAGCGCACGCCGAGCCGCCGCGACGTCGAGCCGCACCGGCTGGTCAGCTGGGGGCGCCGCTGGTACCTGGTCGCCTGGGACACCGCCCGCGACGACTGGCGCACCTTCCGCGTCGACCGGATGACGCCGAAGGTGCCGAACGGCCCGCGGTTCGCCCCACGTGAGCCCCCGGAGGGCGACGTCGCGCAGTTCGTCCAGCGCAGCGCGGGCGCGGCGACCTGGCGGTTCCACGCCCGGGTGCGGCTGCACGCTTCGGTGGAGTACGTCCGGTCCCGGCTGCCGATCGCGGTCGACGTCACGCCCGAAGGCCCGGACCGCTGCGTCGCCGAGGTCGGCTCCGACCACGCGCAGATGCTCGCGCTGTACTTGGGCGTGCTCGACGTCGACTTCGAGGTGCTCGACGCACCGGAGCTCGCCGACGCGCTGGCGAAGACGGGCGAGCGGTTCCTGCGCGCGGCTAACGCAGGGAGTCCGCCAGCTCCTGGATGAGCTCCATCTGCCCCCGCGCGCCGACCTCCATGCCGGACTGCAGGATGGTGTCGCGCAACTCCTTGCTGCCGGTCTCGGTCAGCAGCTCCAGGCGCGTGCGGTCGCCGTCGAGGGCGGTGAAGGTGACGGTGTTCAGCGGGCCGTCCACGTCATCGAGGTCGACGCCGGGCATCTCGAACACCTCGGTGTAGACGATCCGCTCCTCGGGCACGATCTCGCGGTACTCGCCGTGGAAGCCGACCTCGGTGCCGTCGTCCGTTTTCAGCACGTACCGCCAGCGGCCACCGGGCCGCAGGTCCAGCTCGACCTCGGTGGTCGTGCCGCGGTGGCCGCTCCACCACCGGCTCACCAGCTCCGGGGTGGTCCACACGCGGTAGACGAGGTGCTTGGGCGCGTCGAACTCGCGCGTGATGAGGACCCGGTCGTCGCCGGGGGTGGTGATCTCCACGTCACTGCTCCTGTTCCTTGAGTTCCTCGAGGACGTCGTCCATCAGGTCGAACCGCGCCGCCCACGTCCGTTCGTAGCGCTTGACCCAGTCGTGGATGGGCTTGAGCGCGGCGCCGTTGAGCCGGTAGAGCCGCTGCCGCCCGTCGCCGCGCACGTCCACCGCACCGACCTCGCGCAGCACTCGCAGGTGCTTCGACACCTGGGGCTGGGCGAGGCCGAGCAGGTCGACGAGGTCGCCGACCGACCGCTCACCGTCCATGAGGACGTCGAGGATCTGCCGCCGCCGGGGTTCGGCCACGGCGTTGAAGGTGTCTGCCGTCGTCGCTGCTCGCGCCACGCGGCTCATCATATGCCCATATGGGTATGCGTCAAGCCCGCATCCTCGCCCGCCGGTCACCACCCCCGGGTGCCGCGAATGACTCATTCGGGACGTCGGAGGTCCCGAATGAGTCATTCGCGACCTCGGCGGGCGGCCACCCACATCCTGGGCACGCTGGGCGCGCGCCGGTTCGTCTGCCACGATCGGGCGATGACCAGCCGGGCGGAGAGTCCACAGAGGACTGACGCGCGCGGTGCCCGGCGCAGCGCCAGTGCGAGCGCGGTCCTGCGGGCCGTGCTCGACGGCGGCCCGATCGCGCGCAGCACCATCGCGCGCCGCACCGGGCTGTCCGCCGCCGCCGTCACCGGGCACACCGCCGAACTGCTGCAGCGCGGACTGCTGCGCGAACTCCCGGAAGCCGAGTCACGCGGGGGTGTCGGGCGGCCGCACGTGCCCGTCGACCTCGACACGGACCGGCACGTCGCCGGTGCACTGCACTTGGCCGTGCACCACGCCACCGTCGCCCTGCTCGACCTGCGCGGGAATGTCCTGGTGCAGCACGAAGAACCGCACGACGGCCTGGCCGCCGAAGACCTGCTCGCCCGCGCCGCCGAGATCTTCGACGACCTGCTGCTCGGGCACGCGCCGGACCGTGAGCCGCTCGGGCTCGGGGTCGCCACCGGTGGCTGGGTCGACCGGGCCTCCGGCACCGTCGTCGAACACCCGCTGCTCGGCTGGCGGAACGTCCCGGTCCGCGACCTCCTGGCCGGCAGCACCGGGCTGGCCGTGGAGGTCGACGGGCACGCG
This sequence comes from Amycolatopsis sp. NPDC003731, assembly GCF_053586895.1. Taxonomy (NCBI): domain Bacteria; kingdom Bacillati; phylum Actinomycetota; class Actinomycetes; order Pseudonocardiales; family Pseudonocardiaceae; genus Amycolatopsis; species Amycolatopsis sp. NPDC003731. The sequence goes on from NZ_JBSFNC010000082.1 coordinate 26,377, forward strand.
CGGGCCCTGGTGCACGCCGAACGGCTCTTCGGCCACCCGCGGGCGCGGGACAGCGTCGTGCAGCTGTTCACCGGCAACGTCGTGGACGCCGCGTTCGCCACCGGTGCGACCGTGCACCACGGGCCGCGCTCGGCCGCCGGGGCCGTCGCGCACCTGCGGGTCGACGACAGCACCGAGCCGTGCCGGTGCGGGCGCACCGGTTGTCTCGAAGCCGCCGTTTCCGAAGCGACCCTCGCCCGCAAAGCCGCGGAAAGCGGATTGCTCGCACGCCCGGACTTTCCGGAATTGCTCGCGCTCGCGACCGGAAAAGATTCCGCGGCGGTGCGGATGTTCCAAGAACGCGCGCGGCTCATCGGCCAGGCGGCGGCACTCCTGCTCGATGTGCTGAATCCGGCCGTGCTCGTGGTGGTCGACCGCAGTGTAGCCCACGTCCCGAGCTGCCTTCCCATCATCCGGGACGAGGTCGGGATCCGGTCCCGCTGCGTCAACCCGACGGAAACCGTTGTGGGCACGAGCTTCCCGGGCACCGAACTGGCCACCGCCGGCGGGGCGGTGCTCCTGGACGTCCTCTACGACGACCCGCTCGGTCCACTTCCGACACGGTGGTCCCGCGCTTCGTGAAGCGCACGAGTTATTTCACGAACTCGCAAAATTGACCGTCCGTCCGGGGGCCGCCGACAATTGCTGCCATCCCCACCGACTCCCGGAACGGACGAAACCACCGTGAAGAAAACCCTGCCCCTGTTCGCCGCCGCCGTGATGCTGCTGGCCGGCTGCGCTTCGGCGACGGCCACCGGTGCGCCCGGGCAACCGGAGAAGCTGGAGCTGCGCTACCAAGGCAGCGCGAACGCCGTCACCCTGCCCGAACTCGCCGAAGACCTGGGCTACTTCGGCCCGGTCAAGCTGAAGTGGGTCGGCAACACGATCAGCGGCCCGCAGGACATCCAGTCCGCGGCCACCGACCAGACCGACTTCGGCGGCGCCTTCACCGGCGCGGTCGTCAAGCTCGTCGAAGCCGGGGCGCCGGTCAAGGCGGTCGTCAACTACTACGGCTCCGACGACAAGACCTTCCTCGGCTTCTACACCAAAGAGGACAGCCCGATCCGGACCGCCCGCGACCTGATCGGCAAGAAGGTCGGCGTCAACACCGCCGGCGCGAACCTCGAAGCCGCGCTCGACACCTGGCTCCAGGGGCAGGGCCTCTCCGGCGACGAGATCAAGCAGGTGCAGCTCGTCGTCATCCCGCCGGTGAACGCCGAACAGGCGCTGCGCAACGGCCAGCTCGACGTCGCCGCGCTCCAGGGGATCCTGCAGGACCACGCCCTCGCGGCCGGCGGCGTCCGCCCGCTGTTCACCGACGTCGGCGCGTTCGGGCCCTACAACGGCGGCCCGTACGTGCTGCGCACCGACTTCATCAAGAAGTACCCGGAAACCGCGAAGATCTTCGTCTCCGCCGTGGCCAAGGCGATCGAGTGGGAACGCACCACCCCGCGAGACGAGGTCATCGCCCGCTTCACGAAGATCGTGAAAGCCCGCGGCCGCAACGAAAGCACCGACACGCTGAAGTACTGGAAGAGCGTCGGCATCACCCGCGGCGGCCTCATCTCCGACGCGGACTACACCCGCTGGGAGCCGTGGCTCAAGCAGGAGGGCTACCTCAAGCACGACCGGATCGACACCTCGAAGCTCTACACCAACGAGTTCAACCCCTACCGCGACGGCGCCCCGGCGGTGAGCAAGTGATCAGCATCCGCTCGGTGACCAAGACCTTCGGCGCCCTGACCGCCCTCGACGACGTCTCCCTCGACATCGCCGACGGCACGTTCCTCTCGCTCGTCGGCCCCAGCGGCTCGGGAAAGTCGACGTTGCTCGACCTGCTGGGCGGCCTCGCCACCCCGACGTCCGGCGAAGTGCTGATCGACGGCGACCCGGTGCGCGGCCCGGGGCTCGACCGCGGAGTCGTCTTCCAGCAGTACGCGCTGTTCCCGTGGCGCACCGCCCGCGCCAACGTCGAATTCGGCCTCGAAGGCGGATCGCTCGGGAAGCGGCAACGGGCCGAACGGGCGCGCGAATACCTCGCCCTGGTCGGCCTGTCCGGCTTCGAGGACCGCTACCCGCACGAACTGTCCGGCGGGATGAAGCAGCGGGTCGCGATCGCCCGCAGTCTCGCCTACGACCCGGCCGTGCTGCTGATGGACGAGCCGTTCGCCGCGCTCGACGCCCAGACCCGCGAGCAGCTGCAGGAGGAGCTGCTGCGGATCTGGCGCCGCACCGGCAAGACGATCGTGTTCATCACCCACGGCATCGACGAGGCCGTCTACCTGGGACAACGGGTGGCGGTGCTGACGTCGCGGCCCGGGCGGCTCAAGGCCGTCGTCGACGTCGACCTCGGCGACCGTGCCGGGGACGTGCGCTCCGGGCCCGAGTTCGGCCGGCAGCGCCACCGGCTCTGGGAACTGCTGCACGACGAGGTCCGCAAGGCGGCCGAACACGAACGGAGCGCGGCCCGATGACGACCACCACCCTCGAAGCGCCCGCAGTCCACACCAGACCCAGCGAGCCGCCGCCGAAACCACGCAGGTTCGGGAAGACGCTCACCCGGGCCGTGCACGCCTCCGCCGCGGTCGTCCTCTTCGTGCTGCTCTGGGAGCTGGTCCCCCGGTTCGTCCTCGACGAGAGCACGCGGACGTTCCTGCCGCCGCTGTCGGAGGACCTCCAGGCCCTGTGGGAGCTGACCCTCGACGGCGAGCTGGCCGACCACCTGCTGGCCAGCGTCGGACGGTCCGCCGCCGGGTTCGCCGTTGCCGTCGCGGTCGCTGTGCCCCTGGGCCTGCTGATCGGCTGGTACCGGCCGGTGGCGCGGTTCCTGCAGCCGCTGCTGGAGCTGGCCCGCAACACCGCCGCGCTGGCGCTGCTGCCGGTGTTCACGCTGCTGCTGGGCATCGGCGAGCTGTCGAAGGTCAGCCTGGTGGTCTACGCCTGCGTGTGGCCGGTGCTGCTCAACACGATCGCCGGGGTCAACACGGTCGACCCGCTGCTGGTCAAGGCGGCCCGCTCGCTCGGGCTGTCCAGCCCGCGGCTGTTCCGGAAGGTGATCCTGCCCTCGGCGGTGCCGACGGTGTTCACCGGTATCCGGATGGCGGCGTCCTATTCGATCCTGGTGCTGGTGGCCGCGGAGATGGTCGGCGCGAAGGCCGGGCTCGGCTACCTGATCAACACGAGCCAGGTGAACTTCCAGATCCAGCAGATGTACGCCGGGATCATCGCGGTCTCGGTGCTCGGCGTCGTCGTCAACGCCGGCTTCGTCGGCCTCGAACGGCGGTTTTCCACCTGGCGTCCCAAGGAGAAGGCATGATGCACCTCAACGCGTTCGTGATGCCGAACGGCCACCACGAAGCCGCGTGGCGGCACCGTTCGACCGACCCGCACCGGGCCCGGACGCTGCAGCACTACGTCGACCTCGCGCGCACGGCCGAGCGCGGAAAGCTCGACTCGATCTTCCTCGCCGACGGCGTCGCCCTGTGGGGCAACGTGAAGCACAACTCCCACAGCCACTTCGAACCGCTGACGCTGCTGTCCGCGCTGGCCGCGTCCACGGTCCACATCGGACTGATCGCGACGGCGTCGACCACCTACAACGAGCCCTACCACCTGGCCCGCAAGTTCGCCTCGCTCGACCACCTCTCCGGTGGCCGCGCGGGCTGGAACATCGTCACCTCGGCCGGTATCGACGAGGCCCGGAACTTCAACCTCGCCAAGCGCCCTTCGCACGAGGCGCGGTACGACCGGGCCGAGGAGTTCGTCGAGGTCGTCAAAAAGCTGTGGGACAGCTGGGACGACGGCGCCGCCGTCGTCGACCGGCCCAGCGGTGTCTACGCCGACACCGACCGCATCCGCGCGATCGAGCACGACGGACCGCACTTCCAGGTGCGGGGCCCGCTCAACATCGAACGCCCGCCCCAGGGACACCCGCTGCTCGTGCAGGCCGGGTCGTCGGAGACCGGCAAGGAGTACGCGGCCCGGCACGCCGAAGCCGTGTTCACCGCGCAGCAGACGTTCGCCGAAGGCAAGGCGTTCTACGACGACGTCAAGGGCCGGCTCGCGAAGTACAGCCGCACGCCGGACGAAATCAAGATCCTCCCCGGGATCTCGCCGATCCTGGGCCGCACCGAAGCGGAGGCCCGCGAACGCGAGGCCGAGCTGAACGCGCTGATCATCCCGGACTACGGGCTGCGGCAGCTGTCGAAGATGCTCGACCACGACGTCACCGGCTACCCGCTCGACGGGCCGCTGCCCGACGTCGGCAGCTTCACCGAGGGCGGCCAGAGCCGGTTCGACCTGGTCGTCGGCCTGGCCCGGCGGGAAGATCTCACCATCCGGCAGCTGCTGGAACGGCTGGCCGGCGGGCGCGGGCACCGCGTCTTCGCCGGGACGCCGGTCCAGGTCGCCGACGAGCTGGAGGCGTGGTTCCGCGGCGGTGCCGCCGACGGCTTCAACGTCATGCCGCCCACCCTGCCCGGCGGGCTCGACGACTTCGTCGACCTCGTCGTCCCGGAGCTGCAGCGGCGCGGCCTGTTCCGCACCGAGTACTCCGGCACCACCTTGCGCGAGCACTACGGCCTCGCGCGGCCCGTCAACCGCAACCGAGTGAAGGAGCCCGCATGACCACCATCGGCACCGACGTCCGCAAGCTGACCGGGAGGATCGGCGCCGAGATCGTCGGCTTCGACCCGGCCGGCGACCTCGACGCCGCCCAGGTGGCGTTCCTGACCGACGCCCTGCACGAGCACAAGGCGCTGGTGTTCCGGAACGTCCGGCTCGACGACGAGGGCCAGCAGCGGTTCGCCGCGCACTTCGGCGAGCTCACCAAGGCGCACCCGACGGTGCCCGCCGTCGAGGGCGCGCCGGCGATCCTGCCTGTCGACAGCGAGCGCGGGCGCGCCAACCACTGGCACACCGACGTCACCTTCGTCCTCAACCCGCCGAAGGCCAGCACGCTGCGCAGCCTCGTGGTGCCGCCCTACGGTGGGGAGACGCTGATCGCGAACGCCGCCGCGGCCTACCGCGACCTGCCGGAGCCGCTGCGGGCGTTCGCCGACACGCTGCGGGCGGTGCACACCAACGACTACGACTACGTGCAGCCGCCGGAGACGGTGGACGAGCAGGAGCGCGAGCGCCGGGCGCAGTTCGTCTCGCTCAAGTACCGGACCGTGCACCCGGTGGTGCGGGTGCACCCGGTGACCGGCGAGCGCGGCCTGTTCATCGGCGGGTTCGCCCAGCGGATCGAAGGCCTGTCGGTGACCGAGTCCCGGGACCTGCTGCGACTGCTGCAGTCCTACGTGACGCGACCGGAGAACGTCGTGCGCGTGGCGTGGGAGCCGGACCAGCTGGTGCTGTTCGACAACCGGATCACCCAGCACTACGCGATCGACAACTACGACGGCCTGCCGCGGCGGCTCAACCGCGTCACGGTGGCCGGCGACGTCCCGGCCGGCATCGACGGGCGGCCCAGCGAGTCGCTCGAAGGTGACGCGTCGCACTACACCTCCGTCGCCTAGTCAGGTCCCGTCCGCGCCCGGGTAACCGGGTGCGGACGGGAAGGAGTGGTCGGCCGGGCCGCCGCGCCAGGTCCGGCGGGCGCCGGAAAGCACCATGGCGCTACGCCGCCGACCTGGTCGCGCGGCTCGGCTGCACGGTGACGCTGCCGGTCTACCCGCTGGTCCCACGGGATCGACGCCGAGCGCATCGTCGTCTCCGGTGACTCCGCGGGCAGCGCGCTGGCCCGGGATGTTCCACAACTGGCTCATGCAGGCGATCCCGGAAGGGGGCGAGGCGATGAACCACGTGGAGCGCCTGCGGCGGCGGCCGGTCAGCGCCCGTTCCGCGCCAGGTCCCGGAAGCAGTCCCACGCGCGGCTGACCAGTGCCGGGTGTGTCCGCAGGTCGATCACCGTGCGGGCCAGCGCCGCCGCCGAGGCCAGCATCGCCGCCCGGCCGCGCGGACTCGCCGCCGCCTCGGCGAACTCGGGCGTGTGGTCCGACTTCTCCTCCGCGGTAATACCCACGAACGGGTGGATCGCCGGGACCCGGACGCTGACGTCGCCGATGTCCGACGACCCGAGGAAGGCCCCCGGCGCCGGCGGGGTCGCGTGGATCCCGCAGGCCGCCAGGTGCTCGGTGAACCGCTCCGACAGCACCGGGTTGTCGCGGAAGTGCGCGTACCCGCGCCCGAGGCGTTCGACGTCGACCTTCGCCCCGGTCGCCAGCGCCGCGCCTTCCGCGCACGTCGTCACGTCCTCGACCAGGCGGTCCAGCGCGTCCGTCGTCAGCGCGCGGAGGCCGAACCGGCCTTCGGCGCGGTCGGGGACGATGTTCGTCGCCTCGCCGCCTTCGGTGATGATGCCCTGGACGTGCGACCCGGTGGGCAGCCGCTGGCGCAGGGCCGAGATCGCCCCGAACGCCTGGATCAGCGCGGCGAGGGCGTCGATGCCGTGCTCCGGGTCGCCGGTCGGGTGGGCCGCCCGGCCGTGGAAGGTCACCTTGACCTCGACCTGCGCGGTCAGCGGCGCCCACGACCACGAGTGCACGCCCGGGTGAATCATCAGGGCCGCGTCGACGTCGTCGAAGACGCCCGCCTCGGCCATCGCGACCTTGCCGCCGCCGCGTTCTTCGGCGGGGGTGCCCACGGCGAGCACCGAGCCCGGGGTGTCACCCAGGACGTCCTTGGCGGCCAGCGCGGCCCCCAGTCCGGCCGCGGCGATCAGGTTGTGCCCGCAGGCGTGCCCGAGCCCGGGCAGGGCGTCGTACTCCAGCAGCAGCGCGATGCACGGCCGCCCTTCACCGGCGCGGGCGACGAACGCCGTGGGGAGCCCGGCGATCCCGGTTTCCACGGCGAAGCCGTCGGCGGCCAGTTCGCCGGTGAGCCGCTCGGCGGCGGCGTGCTCCTCATAGGACAGTTCCGGCCGCTCGTGCAGCGCGGTGGCGACGGCCCACAGCCGCTCGTCCAGGTGCTCGATGCGCTCGTCGGCCCGCTCGTGCAGCTCCTCGTGCCACTCCATGCCCTCCGGGATACCCCAACCACGCGCGGTCACGCCACCGGGGGTGTTTCACGCGGACCACGTCCGGCTACTCCGGCGCCATGGACCACAGCAAGGCACCGGTGCTCGAGGCGCTGCGCGACTACCACAGCGCCGGCTACGTCCCGTTCAACGCCCCCGGCCACAAACAGGGCCGCGGCGTTGATCCCCGGGTCCTCGACATCGTCGGCGCCGACGTCTTCAAGTCCGACGTCATCGCGCTCAACGGCCTCGACGACCGCCTGATGCGCCAGGGCGTGCTCGCCGAAGCGCAGGAGCTGATGGCCGACGCGGTGGGCGCCGAGCACACGTTCTTCTCGACGTGCGGCAGCTCGCTTTCGGTGAAGAGCGCGATGCTCGCCGTCGCCGGTCCGCACGAAAAGCTGCTCGTGCCGCGGCACGTCCACAAGTCGGTGATCTCCGGGCTGATCGTCAGCGGCGTCCGGCCCGTCTGGGTCCGGCCGCACTGGGACGCCGAACGGCACCTGAGCCACCCGCCGGGCGTCCGGGAGTTCGCGGAGGCCCACGAGCGCGATCCCGAGGTCAAGGGCGCCCTGGTCGTGACCCCGACCGACTACGGCACCTGCGGCGACCTGCGCGCGATCGCCGAGTGGTGCCACGACCGCGGGCTGCCGCTGATCGTCGACGAGGCGTGGGGCGCGCACCTGCCGTTCCACGACGGACTCCCGCCGTGGGGCATGAACGTCGGCGCCGACGTGTGCGTCACGAGCGTGCACAAGATGGGCGCGGCGGTCGAGCAGAGCTCGGTCTTCCACCTGCAGGGCGACCGCGTGGACCCGAAGGTGCTGAAGGCGCGCGAGGACCTGCTGGGCACGACGAGCGCGAGCTCCCTGGTGTACGCGGCCCTCGACGGCTGGCGCCGCCAGATGGCCGAGCACGGCAAGGAACTGCTCGAAGGTGCGCTGACACTCGTGGAGTCGGTTCGCGGCCGGCTGGGCGAGCTGGGCGTCACCGTGCTGCACGACGAACTGCTCGGCCCGGACCTCGCCGACTCGGCCGACCCGCTCAAGGTCGTCCTCGACCTCGATCCCCTCGGCATCAGCGGGTACCAGGCCGCCGACTGGCTGCGCGCGCACCGGCGCGTCACGGTCGGCCTGTCCGACCACCGGCGGATCGTCGCCCAGTTCACCCACTCCGACGACGAAGGGACCGCGGGCACGCTGCTCGACGCCGTCGAAGCGCTGGTGAAGGCCGTGCCGTCGTTCGAAAAGCCGCCGAAGGTGGATCTGCCGTCGCCGCGGGAGATGGAGCTGGAGACGGCGATGCTGCCGCGCGACGCGTTCTTCGGCGAGACCGAGCAAGTGCCCGTGGCGGAAGCGGCCGGCCGGATCGCGGCCGAGATGATCACGCCGTACCCGCCCGGGGCGCCCGGCGTGCTGCCCGGCGAGGTGATCACCCAGCCGATGCTCGACTACCTGCGCAGCGGGCTCGGCGCGGGGATGCAGCTGCCCGACCCGGCCGACTCCGAACTCGAGTCCATCCGGGTCGTCGCGAAGGGGTGACCGCGAGGGCGCCGCTTCCCGGGAAGCGGCGCCCTCCTCCGTCAGGCCTTGGCGCTCTTGAGTTCCAGGGGGTTCTTGGGGGCGTCGGAGCGGGCGTCGATCATCCGCTGCCCCAGTTCCTGCAGCTGCTTGCGGCCCATCGCCGAGCGGACCTCGGGGAACCACTCGTCCTCTTCTTCTTCGACGTGGTGGCGGACGTTCTCGGTGAGCACGGTGACCTTGGCGTCGAAGGTCTCGTCCTTCGGGTCCATGCCGAGCAGTTCCGACAGCATCCACACCACGACGTGGTGCTCCTCCACGCTTTCCAGCACGTGGTCCTTGGTCTCCGGCACGGCTTCCCGCGCGGCCGGGTAGAAGATCTCCTCCTCGATGTAGGCGTGGACGGTCAGCTCTTCGATGATCGAGTCGGCGATCCGGCGCTTCTCGTCGTACGCCTCCTCCCCCGCCTTCTCGAATTGCTTGAACAGCTTCTCCACGGTCTTGTGATCGTTCTTGAGCAGCACGATGGCGTCGGTCGACATGGACGGTCGGATACCCGCTGCGCGCGCGGGAAAACCCGGTTTGCCCGAACCGTCCGCCGGGTATTCGTCCGGTCCCCGACCCCCCAGGAGAACACCGGTGAACCAACCGACGGGCGATGTGCTGACGTTCGGCATCGAAGAGGAGTTCTTCGTCGTCGACCGCCGCGGGCACCTGTCCCACGCCGGCGACGACGTCGTCGACGCGGCCGAAGCCGCCGGAGACGACCAAGGCGAGCTGCAGCACGAGCTGACGCGGTCCCAGGCCGAAGCCGCCACCGACGTCTGCCGGACCCACACCGAAGCCCTGCGCCAGTTGCGCGGGCTGCGCGATGACCTCGCGGGCGCCGCCCGCCGGCGCGGGTACCGCGTGCTGCCGGCCGCGTCCCCGCTCTTGTCCGAAACGAACCCACCCGTGATCACGCCGAACCCGCGCTACGAGCGGATGGCCGAACACTTCGGCGCCACCGCCCGGACGTCGCTCACCTGCGGGTGTCACGTGCACGTGGCGATCCCGGACAAGGAGAGCGGCGTCCAGGTCCTGAACCGCATCCGGCCGTGGCTGCCGGCGCTGCTCACGGTGACGGCGAACTCGGCGATTTCCGACGGCTACGACACGGGTTACTGCAGCTGGCGCTACCAGCAGTGGAGCCGCTGGCCCTCGGCCGGACCACCGCCGCGCTTCGCTTCGCTGGACGAGTACGAGAGCATCGTCGACGGCTGGCTGCGCGCGGGCTCGATCCTCGACCGCGGAATGATCTACTGGGACGTCCGGCTCTCGGACAAGCAGCCGACGCTGGAGTTCCGTATCGCCGACGTCGCGGCGGTGCCGGAAGACGCGGTGTTGCTGGGTGTGCTGGCGCGAGGCTTGGTCGCCACGGCACTGGCCGACGACGGCCCGGCGCCGCATCTGTCGAACGAGGTGCTGCGCGCGCAGCTCTGGCGGGCGTCACGCGAAGGGGTGACCGGTTGCTGCCCGCACCCGAAGAGCGGGGACTTGGAGCCGGCGAAGGCGGTATTGGACGACTTGGTGGAGCTGACGGCCCCGGCCTTGGAAGCGGCCGGGGACTTGGACTTCGCGCGGGAAGGGACGGCCCGCCTGGCCGCCGAAGGCGGCGGCGCCGACCGCCAGCGGCGGCGGTTCGGGGAACGGAAGCGGGCCGAGGACGTGGTCGACCTGCTCACCGGCGACTAGGACGCCTCGCACCACGGTGCGGGCTCGCCGGGCCGATGGTGACGCGCTCACGCAATGAGCCCCAGCGATCAAGTCATTCGGAGTTCCGGCGGCTCGATGCCCTGTTTCCAGCGCTCGGGTTCACTCGAATGGCGGGCAACCACCCACAGACGCCATGCGTAAATGTTCAGTTGCACGTCGCGTACGCGAGGCGCGCTGAGCAAATGCGAGGGGAAACGCACACGTGGGTCGCTGGATCACGAAAAATGGAAAACGGATCTACATCGAGGACGGCAAGGGCGGTGCGGGCCCCTTGGTGGCGGTCGCGGCCGCGGTCGTCCTTGCCGGAAGCGGCGTCGCCGGGGTAGGTGCGGCCGGCGTGTTCGCGGGTGGTGGCGGCGTGGGTGCCGGAGCAGCAGCATCCGAAGCTTTCGCCGGCAACGCCGCTGGTGACGTCGTCGACGCTCTGCCGGGACGGTCGATCAAGACTCGCGAAGCCGAAGGCCGCGAGTCGGCGAAGAAAGGCAAGACGGACGAGGCCTGGAGCAAGCTGAAGGTCAAGCAGCTGCGCCGAGAAGTCCACGATCTCGAACACTCGACTGAGTGCATCGCGGCAGCCACGGACAAAGTGCGCGAGTTTCTGATCAGAACGCCGTGTTCGTCCCTGCATCGAATGCTGCTGGCCGTCGGTGACGGGCATGGCAACGCCGCGGTCGTTTCGGTGGTGCGCGTCGGTTTCCGTAGCAAGAAACAGGCCGCGGCGTTCGAAAGAGTCGAGCGAGTGCAGGACAGCGGAGATGTACGGCCGCTGGACGTCGCCGTGGTGCTCGGGGTGGCCGGGGTGAAGATGACGGGGCTGCATTACGCCTCACGCCCGGAGGGCTATGGGATGGTCGTCGCCGAAGCCGACACCGCCACCGGTCACTTCGACGGCGCGACGCTCGACGCACTGGCCGAGGTCGCCTCCTGGATGTCCATCAAGAAGTGACGTCCTTGTCGAGAGCGTCTGACGCAGCCGGAAGAGTCGTCGGATAAGGCCTAATCCTGAAGCCGGTCGAGCAATTCCAATGCCCGGACCGCGGCATGCGACCGGCCGGGGTCGATCACCAGGTGAACGCCCACCGCCTCGGCGTACCGGTGCGCCCGCAACAGCACGCGGATGCCCGCCGCGCCGAGGAAGCACACCTGGCCGAGGTCCACGCGCAGCACTCCGGGGCGTGCTCGGACGTGCTCGTCCAGGACCGCCGCCAAGGCGGCCACCGAACACAGGTCCACCTCGCCTGTGACCTCCACGACCACCGCGTCCGGGCTCTTCCAGCGGAGGTGGCTCCCCTGGTCGCCGTCGGACGGGGCGCGGGGTGACGGCAGGCGGTGCGACGACGGAGCGCCGACCACCCGCAACCGCTCGTGAGTTGTCATGAGTGCGAGGTACCCGCGGCTGCCGAACCGCGAAACAAGCCCCGGGTCCAGGCGCATTTCCGCGGCCGGAGCGGGTAACCCCAGCCGGTCCGGAAGGAGGCTGCCCATGTCCGACGGCCCGCCCACGATGGGCGTCGAAGAGGAGTTCCTCCTCGTGAACCCCCGCACCGGGCACGCTTCGCCGTGCGCCGAGCCGGTGCTGGCCCGCTACCGCCACCACGGGTCGCTGCCCGATGGCGTCCGGGTGCACCGGGAACTGCGGCTGACTCAGCTCGAAGCCGCCAGCGGAGTCTGCACGACCGCCGACGAGCTCCGGTACCAGCTGACCGCCGCGCGCCGGGTGCTGGCCGGCGCCGCCGCGGCCGAAGACTGCGCGTTGCTGGCCACCGGGACGCCGGTCGGGCCCGGGCCGGCCGCGGAGCCACCCGCGAGCACCGGCCGGTACGCCGAGATCGACGCCGTCTACGGCGCGGTCGTCGCCGACTACGAGGCCTGCGGGTGCCACGTCCACGTCGGCGTGCCCGATCCCGACACCGCGGTGGCCGTCGTCAACCACCTCGGCCGGTGGCTGCCCACGCTGCTCGCGCTGTCCGCCAATTCGCCGTTCGACCACGGGCGCGACACCGGCTACGACAGCTGGCGGATGGTCCTGCAGTCCCGCTTCCCCGGCTCCGGCGTCGCCCCGCACCTGCGCGGGTACGCCGAGTACCGGCGGGCCGTCGACACGCTGGTCGACTGCGGCGCGCTGGTCGACCCGGACCAGACGTTCTGGCTGGCCCGCCCGTCCGGCCGGTTCCCGACGGTCGAGTTCCGGGTCGCCGACACCGCCCTGACCGTCGACCACGCCGTGCTGCAGGCCCTGCTCAGCCGGGCGCTGGTGCAGCGGGCCCTCGCCGAGCTCTCCGAAGGCCGGGAGGCCACGCCGCTGTCCCCGCAGGTGGCCGCCGCGGCCGTGTGGGCCGCCGCGCGCCACGGCCTCGGCGGGGACCTGGTGGACGCCGCCGACGCGACCCGCCGTCCGGCGTGGACGCTCGTCGACGACCTCCTCGCGCACGTCCGGGCACCGCTGGAAGACAGCGGTGACCTGGCCGAGGTCCGGAAGCTCGTCGACGCGGTGCGCGACGGCGGCACCGGGGCCACGCAGCAGCGGGCGGTGGCCGGCCAGGAGACGGCGGCCGCGGTGCGGTGGCTCACCGCGGCGACCGTGCCCGCCGCGCATGGAACGCTGCTGACCGGGTAGCCGGGACCATGACGACTTCCACCACCGCGGCGGCCACCCTGCCGGCCGCGCGAGGCCCGCTTTCGGCTTCGGTGCTGGGCATCCTCCTGCGCGAACAGCCGCGGGCCGACCTGGACTTCGACGGTCTCGCCGACGCCGACCCGCTCGGCGACGACCTCCAGCTGGCCCTGCACCTGTGCTACGAACTGCACTACCAGGGCCTGCCGGGCGTGTCCCCCGACTGGGAGTGGGACCCGGAGCTGCTGCGCCTGCGCGGCGCGCTGGAGGCCCGGTTCCTCGCCGCGTTGCGCGACAACGTGGCGGGCGGCGACGACGTCCAAGCGGAACTCGACGGCCTGCTGGTCGAGCCGATCGATATCGAAGGCGTCTCGCACTACCTGCGCGACCACGGTGATTGGACGCAGCTGCGGGAGTACTTCACGCACCGCTCGATCTACCACCACAAGGAGGCCGACCCGCACGCGTGGGTGATCCCGCGGCTGCGCGGCCGCGCCAAGGCCGCGCTGGTGGCGGTGGAGTTCGACGAGTTCGGCGGCGGCCGCGCGGAGCTCGTGCACGCCCGCCTCTACACCGACCTGCTGCGCGCGGCCGGCCTGCCCGACGGCTACCTGGAGCTCATCGACCAGGTCCCCGGCTCGATGCTGGCGGTGGTCAACATGATGTCGCTGTTCGGCCTGCACCGGTCGCTGCGGGGCGCGCTGTGCGGGCACTTCGCGGCGGCGGAGATCACGACAGCGCCGTCCGCGCAGCGGATGGACCAGGCCCTGCGGCGCCTGGACGCGCCGGAGGCGTGCCGGTTCTTCTACACCGAGCACATCGAGGCCGACGCGGTGCACGAGCAGGTCATGCGCCACGACGTGCTCGGCGACCTGCTGGAGCAGGAGCCCGAGCTGGCCGCCGACATCGTGTTCGGCATTCAGGCGACCGAGTTCCTCGAGGGCCGCTTCGGCGAGCAGGTGCTGAGCCGCTGGAAGGCCGGCCGGTCGTCCCTGCGGAGCTGAGACGAGATGGCCTCCCGGCCGGACCGGGAGGCCATCGCCCGTCAGTCGTCCGCTTGGGTGCGGACGCGTTTGCGGTGGCTGGTGTCGCAGAACGGGAACCGCTTGCTCCGCCGGCACGCGCACACCGCGACCAGGAACCGGTCGGAGCGCACCAGCTCGCCCTCGGGCGTGCTCAGCTCGACCGGTCCCTCCACCAGGACCGGGCCGCCCGGGACGACGGTCACCCGGCGAGGCCCGCGCTCAGCGTTCGGCACGCAGCACCACCAGTTCTTCCACCCGCTGGCCGGGCTCGATCAGCCCGGCCGCCTCGAGGAACTCCGTCCGTCCGGAAAGGACCGGGCCGAACGGGATCCGGGCGCGCCGGGCCACCGTGGCCCGCAAGCCCTGCGCGGCCAGCATTTCCCGCGACTTGTCCACATCGGACAGAGCCGATTGCACGAGCAGCATCGTCCCGCCCGGGCGCAGCAGCGTGCCCGCGGCGGCGCACAGCGGGTCCAGCAGCGCGCGACCGTCCGGGCCGGCGTCCCAGCCCCGGGTGGCCCGGACCGTCGCCGCCGGGGACGGCACGTACGGCGGATTCGCCACGACGACGTCGAACGGGCCCTCGCGCAGCGCTCTGGCGAGGCCTCCCCGGCACGGGCGCACGGCTAGCTGCCGGACCAGCGCGTTCAGCCGCGCCGAGGCCAGCGCCCGGCGCGAAAGGTCCACCGCCAGCACGGTTCCCGCGCCGCGGCGGGCCAGGGTGATCGCCTGCGCGCCGGTGCCGGTGCACAGGTCGAGGGCGCGGGCGCCGGGCCGGATCGCCAGCTCGGCGATCGCCGACGCGAGCAGGGCGGTGTCTTCCTGGGGGCGGTAGACACCGGGCAGCCGCAGCATCCGCGGGGCGGGCGGCACGGGCGAGTGGACGACGGACCGGGCGGCCAAGGGGCCCGGGCGGACGGGTTCCGCCGACGTGGTCATCTGGGTCTCCTTCACCTCACCGCGGTCCCGGCGCGATCGCCGGTGACAACCGCGTCGCTCCCGGCTTACCCGGCGATCTTCGCGGCAAACGCCGGGGGTTGAGCCGTGCGCGGCGGGGGTATCCGCTGCGGAAACGACCGTGAAGGAGGACGAAATGACGTCCGAAGAGCGCACGCAGCACCCGACCGACCCCGCCGAAGGCGCCCGGGGCGACGACCCGCACGGCGACACCCCGGAAGCCCAGCGCGAGACCCTTCGCGGCGAGCAGGGCACGTCGACCGGGGACGAGCACGACGACAGCGACCCGCAGTCCGGCTGAAGCAATCGAAAAACCGGGGGTCGCGTTCGGACTGTCCGAAC
>NZ_JBSFNC010000083.1:0-41424 GCF_053586895.1 Amycolatopsis sp. NPDC003731
GCGGATCAACCCGTTCCGGCACGTGGTCGACGTCGAGCGGAACAGCTTCGGCGGCGACTTCACGATGGACGCCCTGTTCACGGGCAGTGTCGTGGCATTCGCGACATCCGACGGCGGCACGGAGCTGGGGGGCCCACCGCGCGGGGACGTTGCCGTGGCCTGCGGTTGCCGGTGAATTTCGGACGTTCGATGATGCCCGCGGGCGGCTTCGGTATAAGTTCCCCCGGGAGACGTCTCATCAGAGCGGGGGCAGTGCAGTGGCTACGGGCACGACAGTTTTCAGCAGGGTGACGGTCGTCGCACCGTCCACCCGGATCGACGTCGCGCTGCCCGCCGACGTCGCGGTGGCCGATCTGCTGCCGATGCTGCTGGACATGGCCAAGGAGACCGCGCCCGACGGCGGGGCCCGCCACGGCGGCTGGGCGCTGGCGAAGCTCGGGGACGCCCCCCTCGACCCGAGCCGCACGCTGGCTTCGCTCGGCGTCGTCGACGGTGAGCTGCTCCAGCTGCGCAAGCGCAACGAAAACCCGCCGCCGCCGCTGTACGACGACGTCGTCGACGCCATCGCCGAGTCCTCCCCCGACAGCTTCCGCCCCTGGACCAAGGAAACCGCGAACCGGTTCGGGCACGTCGCGGGCGGGCTGGCGCTGTTCGCCGCCGCCGTCGCGCTGTTCATGAGCGGCTCCTTCTACGGCGGCAGCGCGCTGGGTGCGGCCATCGCCGGCGGCATCGGCGCGATCGCCTGCGTCGCGATCGGGGCCACGCTCGCCAAGGGCTACCAGGCCGAACCGACCGGCGTGCTGATCGCCGCGGCGGGCGGGCTGCCGCTGGCCTTCGTCAGCGGCTTCTACATCGTGCCCGGGCTGTCGCTGCGGGCGAACCTGCTGCTCGGCGCGGTGCTGGTGATCATCGTCGCCTCGGTCTGCATCATGGTCATCGGCGCCGGCATCACGACGTTCATCGCCGCGGCCACCGCGGGCACCTTCGGCGCGCTGGCCTTCCTGTTCGGCACGCTCGTCGCGCACCCGGCGCCCGGGATCGCGGCCGGCACCGTCGCGGTCGCCCTCGCCTGCATCTCGATCCTCCCGCGCGCCACCATCTGGCTCGCGAAGCTGCCGCTGCCGCACGTCCCGAGCAACGCCGAAGAGCTGAAGGAAGACTCCGGCTTCCCCGACTACCGGGCGATCGAGCGCCGCACGGCGATCGCGCACAACTACATGACCGGCCTGATGGTCGGCTGCGGTGCCACGGTGGCCGTCTCGGCGATCATCGCGGCGAGCGCGCCCGGCGCGTTCGGGATCATCCTCGGCGTCGTCGCGACGCTCGTGCTGCTGCTGCGCGCCCGCGCGTACGCCAACGGCAGCCAGGCGATCGCCCTGCTCACCACGGGCCTGGTCTCGGCCACCGGGATCGCCGTCGGCTGGCTGGTCTCGGCGAGCGCCCAGAATCGCCTGCTGTACGTCTTCGGCCTGCTGATCCTGCTCGCCGCGGGCGCGCTCGTCGTCGGCGTGATCTTCCCGAACCAGCGGTTCTCGCCGCCGCTGCGGCGCACGGTGGAGATCATCGAGGCGATCTGCATCGCCTCCGTGCTACCCCTCGCCCTCGGTGTGATGGACCTCTACACCACCCTGCGGCACCTGAACTTCAAGTGACCGGGTCGGGTGAATCTCGGATGTCAGCAGGACGCCCCCTGGGCTCGGCCCGGCGCACCACGACGGCCCTGCTCGCCGGCACGATCGGCGTCCTGGCCACGGTCGCGGGCGCGGTCCCGGCGCACGCCCAGGCCGCCCCGGCCGACGGCTACTTCGCGACGCCGCCCCCGGTCGACGACAGCAAGCTGATCCCGGATTCCCGGCAGCCGGACAAGAAGTACAAGAAGTCGAAGGCCTGCGTCCAGCGCAGCACGCTCGGCCGGGACATCGTGCTGAAGAACCGGCCGTGGGGCCAGGACTACCTGCAGATCGGCAAGGCGCAGGAGATCGTCAAAGCGGCCACCGGCAGCGCCGGGGGCAACGTGCGGGTGGCGGTCGTCGACACCGGCGTGACCCAGCACCCGTGGTTCCAGAACCGGGTCAAGTCCGGCGGCGACTACGTCGCGAAGCCGGACGGGAAGCCCGAAGGCCTCGAAGACTGCGACGGCCACGGCACCGAAGTCGCCGGCATCATCGCGGGCAAGCCCGACAACCCGGAGGTCGGGTTCATCGGCGTCGCCCCGGACGCCACGATCGTGTCCTACCGCCAGCTGAGCGAGAACTACGAGCCCGACACCTCGACCCCGACGCCGTCGGCGAGCAGCAGCGGGGGCACGCCTCCGCCGTCGTCCAGCACCAGCCCGCCGCCGGGCGGCGGGGGAGGCGGCGGTGAAGGCGACCGGACGTCTCCGGGGCAGACCAACGGCGGGCGCCAGCTGGAAAAGGCCGGCACCGCGGGGACGTTGAAGACGCTGGCCGAGATCATCCGCGGCATCGCCGAGCGCAACGAAGCCGACATCATCAACATGTCGGTCGACAACTGCCGCCCGGCCACCGGCTCGATCACCGAAGGCGAGCAGCAGGTCCAGGCCGCCGCCCGCTTCGCCGCGCAGCGGGGTGTCGTGATCATCGCCGCCGCGGGCAACGCGACGGACACCTGCCCGCAGAACGACCAGCCGGACGCGCGGAAGCCGAAGACGATCGTGACACCGCCGTGGTTCGCCGACGACGTGCTGTCCGTCGGGGCGATCGACGAGACCGGCAGCGTGGCCCCGTTCAGCGTGCACGGCCCGTGGGTCGGCGTCGCGGCGCCGGGGACGCAAATCATGTCGCTCGACCCCGCCGAAGGCTCCGACGGCTTGGCGAACCTCACGTTCGAGAACGGCGACAAGGCCAGCCCGATCCAGGGAACGAGCTTCGCGGCGCCGTACGTCGCGGGGCTCGCGGCCCTGGTCAAGGCCAAGTACCCGCAGCTGGACGCGAAGGGCATCATCAACCGGATCAAGGAGACCGCCCAGCACCCGGCGGCACCGGGCGGCCGCGACAACTTCGTCGGCTACGGCGTCATCGACCCGGTGGCGGCGCTGACCCAGAGCCTGCCGTCGGAAGTGGGGAACCCGGCGCCGATCCCGGGCCCGCAACTGGCCCAGCTCCCGCCGGCCAACGACCGCAGCCCGACCCCGGTGATCGTGGCGCTGGCCGGAACGGGCGGCGGCCTGGTGGCGTTGCTGATCACCCTGTTCGTGATGCGCACGATCCGCCGCAACCGCCCCGAATAGCCCGCCCACCCGTGATTGAAGGGTCATCACGCGTGATGGGGGAGGCATCACACGTGATTGAAGGGTCGACACGCCAAACCTCGCCGTGTCGACCCTCTGATCACGCGTGTCGACCCGCTGATCACCCGTGTCGACCCTTCAATCACGCGTGTCGACCCTCTGATCACGGGTGCTGCCGGTTCCGTCACTTCGCGGGTGGGGCCGGGGGCTTCTTCGGCTGGGGGTTTTCGTCCTCGCCGATCACCGGCGGGGCCACCAGATCGGGCTCGCCCAGCAATTCCGACGGCTTCGTCGTCGGGCGGGTCTTCGACTGGCGGCGGCCGCCGCCACCGCCTCCGCCGAACGCGCCGAAGCCCATCATCGGCATCATCGGCATCCCGGACGCGCTGTGGCTCGCGGCGCTGTCCGGGGCCGGCTGGGGTGCCGGCTCCACAGGCTGAGCCGCGTCCGGCGTGCCGGCGCCCGTGTGCTTGGGCTCCGCCGGGTCCCCGCTCGCCGACGACGGTGTCATGACCGCGTCGGAACTGGAGTCGGAGCTGGGGTCGGAGCCCGGCCCGGCGGAAGCCGGGGCAGGGGTGCCGGATTCCGGCTCGTGCAGGTGGAAGCGCTCCTCCGGGTACCGGTGCGCGATCTCGATGCTGCGTGTGGCCGCGTCGGGGTCGTCGACGCCGTTGCACAGCCGGTCGAACGCCTCCAAGACGTCTCGCGCCGTCTCGTACAACGCCTTCGCCGCGTCCTGCGTCTCCCCCAGCTGCGCCCGCGCGCGCTTGGTGCCGCCGCTCGGCAGCATCATCGTCTCGGAGATCAGGTCTGCGGCACCGACCAGGACGTCGGCGAGGTCGACGACCAGGTGGCGCAGGGTGGTCACCAGGTCGTCGAGGGCGTCCGCGAGCGTCGTGAGCGCCTCGCGGAGGTCACCGCCCGCGGCACCGATCTCCCGGATGTACCCGACGAACGCGTCGGCGTCGCGGCCCGCCCAGCCGGCGTCGAGCCGGCCCAGGTGGTCGTCGAGCCGGGCGGACACCTCGGCCGCCGCCGCGGCGGCCGAGCGCAACCGGCCGGCTTCGGCACCGAGGTCGCCCCAGCGGCCGAGCAGCGGGCGGAAGTACGTCTCGACCGGGTCGATCAGCCCGAGCCGGCCGGACACCTCGGTGAGGTAGGCCAGGTAGGGCTCGGCGGTGGCGGCGATCCCCGCGCCGTCCGCGTCCGGGGCGAACGCGACCGCGGGCGCGGTGACCACCGGGGCGGCGGCCCGCTTCGCGAGCGGGTGCGGGATGGAGTCCGTGGAAGCCTCCGGCTCGGCGAACGTCATCCGTCGAGCCTTCCGGCCCGCTTGATCAGCTCCGCGGCTTCGGCGTCCTGGCCGCCGTGGCGGACCGTCACCTGCCGCAGCGCCTCCGCGGCCGAGCGCAGCGCCTCGGCGCCGTCGGCCAGCTGGCGCCGCAACGCCCCGGCCGCGCGGCCGTACGACTCCCCGACGCCGATCTGCGCCCCCAGCGTCCCGAAGGACTCCCCGGTGACGTCGCCGCCGACCTCGGCAGCCGCCGCGTCCAGGTCGTCCGCGGCGGCCTCGGCCGTCTCGGCGTACCCGGCGACGACGACGCCGTCCATCTTCAAGCCGGCCACGGCACCTCCGCTCGCGAAAAGGACCTTCGAGCGTGGGACGTCCGCCGCGGCCCGGCGGTTCCGCTCAGTTGGCCGGCTGCTGGGTCGTCGGGAACGCGCCGGCGTTCGGGTCGATCGGCACCGCGTCGAACTGCCGCAGCACGTCTTGGGTGTTCAGCGACGCCCCGGTCGGCAGCAGCCCGATGATCGACTCGGGCGCGGGCTGCCGGTTGTTCAGGCCGATCGCGTCCGCGGTCTGCGCGTCCGGGACGCTGTAGCGGACGCCCCGGTCGGAGATCAGCTGGATCGCGCCCTTGCCGAAGCTGGCCTTGCCGGTGGCGGACTGGACGACCGCGGCGAACCCGGGCTTGAGGTAGAAACCGTTGAGCGGCACCCGGTTCGGGCCCGGCGTCGTCACGGCCATCGGGGTGAACTTCTCGCCGGTGCTCTTCTGGCCGGGCAGCTGCGTGTCGACGTACACCGAGGTGTGGCCGTCCTGGTCCGGGCCGGAGCCGACCAGCGACCAGCCGAGGCACGCGACCGAGGAGTTCTTCGTCGCGTCGAGGATCGTCGGCACCGAGCGCGGGAAGTCGTCGACCGGGATGTAGTCCGGGTCGTTCGGCTGCAGGGTCTTCACCCCGGCGAGCTTGTCCAGGCCCAGCGTCTGGATGCTGCTGGAGCTGCCGTTCTTCGCGACGCGGATGATGTCGGCGACGGCGTTGGAGACCCGCTGGATGCCGGTCGGCGTGATCGCCCAGTAGTTCAGCTCGCGCTGGCCGGCCTGCTGCGTGGCGAAGACGTCGCCCGAGGTGAGGCCGTCGAAGTCCGCCGGGGCCTGGCCGCTCGGGATCTTCGGCGGCGACAGCTTCGCGACCTCGGGGATCGCGTTGAGCAGGCCCTGCGTGATCTTCCGCGGCGACGGCGGCAGCTGCAGCGCCGTCCGGACGGCGTCGTTCGGGTTGTCGACGTCGATCTCGGCGCGCACGGTGTTCGCGTTCGGCCGGTTCCGGGAGCTCGGCAGCCGGTAGACGAGGTAGGTCTTCCCGTTGTCGGCCTTCGCCAGCAGCGCTTCGTTCTCGCCCAGCTCGGTGCCGAGGCCGCTCGGCGCGATCCCGCCGAAAACGTAGGTGTTGGTGCGGCCCGTGTCGGGGTTCGGCAGCGACGTGTCGAGCTGAACCTGGTCGCACACGGCCCAATTCGCGGGAATTCGCTGGGAATCCGTCGGGATCAGCTGCGGACCGTCCGGAATTCCGGTCAGTTTGTCGCGCGGAATGTCCTTCAGCTGCTCGTCGGAAACGACCGTGGGATTCTTCACACTCGCCGGGCTCGCCGGAGCCGGGGCGGGTGCCGCGGTCGCGCCGCCGGCTCCCGCGCCGGGTGACTTCTGCTGGGCCAGCAGGAGAAGCCGGGCCGACGCGAGGTTGAACGTCGGGATCAGCTTCTTCGGGTTGCCCGTCACGACGTAGACCGTGCCGGACTGCTCGCCGATCACGATGTTCCCGGCCTCGGGCACCGACGGCGCCGGGCTGAGCAGGCCCCAGACGACGAAGACGATCATGCCGAGCGCGCCCAGCACCACCCCCACGATCGTGGCCCGCGTGTGGGTGCGCATCGGGTCGTGCAGCATCACGGCGTCCCGCCGGACCAGCGCCGACTGCATCCGCCGCAGGACGAACTGATACGCCTGGACCTGAGACTTAGTCGTGGGTGTTGATGGCATTCTCGACCTACAGCTCTCCCCGTCGCGGTACGGTTCCGCAGGATAGCCGTACGGGGACCGTCTGGTGTGGGGTTTCTACCAACTCAAGCTAGTGTCGGGCACCCCGGGACCCGGCTTCCGGGTACGCAGCAAGCACGAGGGGAAGAGAAAGCGCGGATGTCCGTCACCACTCCTCCACGTCCGCCTGGCCCGCCCGGGCCCCCGCCGCCCGGTGGCCGTCCGCCGGGCCCGCCGCCGCGGCCGGGCAGACCGGGTGGTCCCGGTGGACCCGGTGGCGTTCCCGGCGGACCCGGCGGAGTGCCTGGCGGGCCCGGTGGACCCGGCGGCGTACCCGGACTGCCTCCGCGCGGTCCCGGCGGCCCCGGTCCCGGCCCGGGTGGCCCCGGCGGACGTCCGGGCGGCCCCGGCGGCCCCGGCGGCCCGAGTGGGCCCGGTGGGCCTGGCGGCCCGAGTGGGCCCGGTGGGCCTGGCGGCGGCGGTCCCGGCGGTAGCGGCCCGGGTGGCGGCGGTCCTGGTGGCCCCGGCGGCCCCGGTGGCGGTGGTCCCGGCGGCCCTGGTGGTCCCGGCGGCCCTGGTGGCCCCAGCGGCGGTGGTCCTGGTGGTCCCGGTGGTGGCGGTCCCGGCGGTCCCGGCGGCGGTGGCCCGGGTGGCCCCGGCGGCCCGCAGGGGCCCGACGACAGCGGTCCCGCCACTCCCCCGCCCGGCCCGGCCCGGGTGGCCCCGCCGGCGCGGCGACGGTCCGCCGGCGTCACCCTCGGCCCGCTGCCCGTGGCCAACCTCGTCGTGCTCGAAGTCGGCCTCGCGATCGGCCTGGTGCTGCTCGCCATCGACATGAAGCTGAAGTGGGTCGGCGTCGGCATCGTCGGCTTCGCCCTCGTCGTCGCGCTGCTGCGCTGGCGCGGCCGCTGGTTCACCCAGTGGGTGGGCCTGACGCTGCGCTACACCTTCCGCTCGCACGACCGGGTCGCCGAGCCGCTGCCGCCGAGCACCGTCGAAGCCATGACCGCCGAGGAGACCACGGTCACCGGCCCCGACGACGCCCGGGTGAACCTGCTGCGCATCGCCGTGCCGGACCTCGTCGTCGCGCACGGCGTCGACCACGAACGCCAGCAGGTCGGGCTCGCCTGGAACGACGGCACGTGGACGGCGGTGCTGCTCGTCGAGCCGGCCCCGGCGCTGATCACCCAGGCCGACGGCGCGCCGAGCCTGCCGCTGTCGGCGCTGGCGCCCTGCCTCGAGGACCGCGGGGTGGTCCTCGACTCGATCCAGATGATCTGGCACTGCTACCCGGGCAGCGCCGCGCTGCCGTCGGACTCGCCCGCGCTGAGCTCCTACATGGAGGTGCTGGGCCCGCTGCCCGCGGCGGCCCGGCGGACGACGTGGGTGGCGATCCGGCTCGACCCGCGGCGGTGCCCGGCGGCGATCCGGGAACGCGGCGGCGGCGTCGTCGGCGCCCACCGCGCGCTGATCGGCGCGCTCTCGCGGGTGCGCAACGCGCTGGAGTCCCAGGGCGTGCCGACGCGGCCGCTCGACCCGGACGAGCTGCTGCGGGCGAGCATCTCGGCCGCGGAGCTCACTTCCGTCGCCGGTTCACCCACGAAGGTGACGCTGCAGGAACGCTGGTCCGGCGTGACCGCGGCCGGCATCGGGCACGCGAGCTACGCCATCACCGGCTGGCCGAAGGGCAAGGTCACCAGCAGCCTCAACGCGCTGACGAGCGTCCGCGCGCTGTCGGCGACGCTGGCGATGTCGATCTCCCCGGCGTCCGACGAGGGCAAGATCGGCCTGCGCGGCGTGGTCCGGCTCAGCGCGCGGAACCCGCGTGAGCTCGACGCCGCCGACCAGCGGCTGCAGAGCCTGTCCGAACGGCTCGGGGTGGACCTGACGCCGCTGCGCGGGCTGCAGGTGTCCGCGCTCGCCGCGACGTTGCCGATCGGAGGCACAGCATGAGTTCGCGCGTCCGTGACGCCGGGCAGAACGGCGGCGTGGCACCGGAGTTCACGGTGGACCCCGCGCTGCTCGACGCGATCAGCCCCTCGGGCGACCGCGGCGGCATCGTCCTCGGCTCGGGTCTCAAGGGCGAGCCGCTGACCATCTCGGCGCTGCGCTCGACCCCCACCCGGATCGTGCTGGTGGGCGGGCTGTACCTGGCCCGGCAGGTGGCGATGCGGGCGATGGCGGTCGGGGCGTGGGTGGTGGTCGCGACCGGCCGCCCGACCGAGTGGCAGGTCCTGTCCCGCGCGGCGGGCAGCCGCGACGGCCGGCCGTCACCGCTGGTGCAGATCCGCCGGCTGTCCCCGGTCGAGCTGCCGCGGCCGTCGGAGGACGCCCCGCTGCTGGTGGTGACCGACGGCGGCCCGACACCGCAGGACCTGTTCCCGCCCCGCTCGCCCTGGCAGACGACGGTCTACGTGCTCCCGTACCTGCACCCGCAGGCGGGCGCGACGGCCAACGCGGCGGACCTGGTGCTGATGCAGCGCCTCCCGGCCGGCCAGGCCGAGCTGGCGGCCCGCATCTGGCGCCTGCCGCCCCAGATGATGCGCCAGCTGACGACGTTGCAGGACGACCAGGTGGTGGCCCTGGGCCGCAACCTCTGGCGGCCGCTGCGGCTGGTGACGACGGGCAAGGAGCAGCAGCTCCTCGGCCCGGTCCGCCGCGGCGACTGAACTGCCCGTCGCGAATGACTGGCGGCTCGCCCCGGCGAGCGGCGGGCCCGCGACCCGGCGCTCGTACCGCGGCGACTCGCTGATCATGTCGACCGAGTGGGACACCCCCGACGGCACCGTCCGCGTCCTGGACTTCATGCCGCCGCGCGGGGAAGCCGCCGACGTCGTCCGGATCGTCGAAGGCGTGTCCGGCCGGGTGCCGATGCGCATGCTGCTGCGGCTGCGGCTCGACTACGGTTCCGTCACCCCGTGGGTCCGTCAGGAGGAGGGCGGGTTCGTCGCGGTCGCCGGCCCGGACGCGATCCGGGTGCGCACGCCGGTGCCGCTGCACGGCGAGGACAGGGCCACGCACGCCGAGTTCACCGTCACCGCCGGGGAGCGCGTCCCGTTCGTCCTCACCCACAACGCCTCCTACCGGCCGCGGCCGCGGCTCGCCGACGCCGAGGCCGCGCTCGCCGACACGGAACGCTTTTGGGCGGACTGGATCGGCCGCTGCCGGTACCGGGGACAGTGGCCGGACGCGGTCCGGCGCGCGCTGATCACCCTCAAGGCCCTCACCTACGCCCCGACCGGCGGCATCCTCGCCGCCGCGACGACGTCACTGCCGGAACAGCTCGGCGGGCCGCGCAACTGGGACTACCGCTACTGCTGGCTGCGCGATTCGACGTTCACCCTGCAGGCCCTGATCGGCACCGGCTACCACGACGAGGCTCGCGCCTGGCGGGAATGGCTCGTCCGCGCGGTCGCCGGCGACCCGGCCGACCTGCAGATCATGTACGGCCTCGACGGCACCCGCCGGCTCCCGGAGTCCACTTTGGACTGGCTGGCCGGCTACGAAGGCTCGGCGCCGGTCCGGGTCGGCAACGCCGCGGCGGACCAGTTCCAGCTCGACGTCTGGGGCGAGGTCCTCGACGGGCTGCACCTGGTCCGCGAAGCCGGGCTCCCGACGTTCCACCCGGCCTGGGACCTGCAGCGCGGCCTGCTCGACTTCCTCGAAGGGCACTGGGACCAGCCGGACAACAGCCTCTGGGAGGTCCGCGGCGACCGGCGGCACTTCGTCCACTCCAAGGTGCTGGCCTGGGCCGGCGTCGACCGCGCGGTGCACACGGTGCGGGCGCACGGTCTCGACGGCCCGGTCGAGAACTGGCGGGCGCTGCGGGAGAAGATCCACCAGGACGTCTGCGCGCACGGGTACGACGCCGGCCGCAACACGTTCACCCAGTTCTACGGCTCGCGCGGGCTGGACGCGGCGCTGCTGCTCATCCCGCGCGTCGGCTTCCTGCCGGCGGAGGACCCGCGGGTCCGCGGGACGGTGGACGCGATCCGGGCCGAGCTCGCCCACGACGGGTTCGTCCGCCGCTACGACGCCGACGCGGACGGCGGGGTGAACGGACTGCCCGGCGGCGAAGGCAGCTTCCTGGCCTGCAGCTTCTGGCTCGCCGACGCGCTCCACGCGACCGGCCGCCCCGACGAGGCCCGCTCGCTGTTCGAGCAGCTTTTGGGACTGCGCAACGACGTCGGGCTGCTGTCGGAGGAGTACGACACCGAGCTGGGACGCCAGGTGGGCAACACGCCGCAGGCGTTCAGCATGGTCGGGCTGGTCAACACGGCCCGGCAGCTCTCGGGGTCGCAGACCGGCACGAACGCTCCGGGCGAGGACCAGCTCTCCTAGCTCGTGTCCGACTCCCGCGGCGGCTGGAGTCTAGCTCCGCCACGACCGGCCGGTGCCGAACGCCCGCAGGAACGTGCCGACGATGACGATCGCGGCCTGAGCGTCATTCAGGGGCAGTTTGTCCTTTGTGGACAGACCCACCAGTGCTCCCAGGACGCTGCCGGGCCAGCGGTCCGGCAGCCCCGGCTGCAGGTAGCCCTCGTCGGCGGCCCGCTTCAGGAACCGATCGACCTCTTCGACCGCGCGCATGCGGCGGGCCCAGATCTCCGGGTCCGAGCGCATCCGGCTCACCTCGGTCGGCCAGGTGCGGTTGACCTTGACGACCCCCAGAACGTACCGGTCCATCGCCTCCGGCACCGGCGCCTCCCAGAACCGGGCCGCCTCGATCGCCGCTTCGATCGCGTCCAGGCGGGCCTGGTAGACCGCGGACAGGAGCTCCTCCCGGCTCGTGAACCGGCGGTAGACGGTCCGGCGGTCGACGCCGGCCTCCGCCGCGATCGCCGCGATGCTCGTGGCCGGGTCTTCGGCGAGCATGCGGGCGCCCGTGGTCAGCAGCAGTTCGAGATTTCGCGCGGCGTCTGCTCTCACTCTCCCACCCTAGCATTAACTGTCACACTGGCGAGGCATTTAAGTGCTACAGTGATGTGACAGATCGACTTAGGGAGCAGCAGTGGTCACCTACCAGGACCTCTTCATCGGCGGCACGTGGACCGCCCCGAGCAGCACCGAGCTGCTGGACATCCGTTCGCCGCACGACAACTCCGTCCTCGGCCGCGCCGCGCAGGCACTGCCCGCGGACGTCGACCGCGCCGTCGCGGCCGCCCGGAAGGCCTTCGACGAGGGCCCGTGGCCGCGCACCTCGCCCGCGGAGCGGATCGCCGTCGTCCGCAAGCTGGCCGCCCTGCGCGAAAAGCGCGCCGACGAGATCGCGGCGCTCATCTCCGCGGAGAACGGCTCGGCGCTCTGGTTCACCAAGGCCGGCCAGCCCGGCCTGACCCGGCAGGCCAACGCCTACCTGAAGGCGGCCGAGGAGTTCGGCTGGGAAGAGACCCTGGAGCCGTCGGATCCCGCCGCGCCGTTCCGGTCGGTCGTGCGCCGGGAAGCGATCGGCGTGGTCGCCGCGATCATCCCGTGGAACTCGCCGTTCTCCTCGGCGTCCGCCAAGATCATCCCCGCGCTGCTCGCCGGCAACACCGTGGTGCTGAAGGTCTCGCCGGAGAACACGCTCAGCATGAACCTGCTCGCGGAACTGCTCGCCGAGGCCGGCCTGCCCGAGGGCGTCATCAGCGTCCTGCCCGCCGACCGCGAGACCAGCGAATACCTGGTGAAGCACCCGGACGTCGACAAGATCGCCTTCACCGGGTCCACCCGCGCCGGGCGCCGCATCGCGTCGCTGGCCGGGGAGCAGCTCAAGCGGGTCAGCCTCGAGCTGGGCGGCAAGTCGGCCATGATCATCCTGCCCGACGCCGACCTCGGCGCGGCGATCCAGGGCGTCAAGTTCGGATCCCTGCTCAACAACGCCGAATCGTGCATTGCGCAGACGCGCATTCTCGCGCCGCGCAGTCGCTACGAGGAGGTCGTCGCCGGGCTCAAGGAGCTGGTCGAGTCGCTCGGTGTCGGCGACCCGGCCGACGACGGGACGTTCATCGGCCCGATGATCCGCCGTGACCAGCAGCAGCGGGTCCTGGAGTACATCCGCCTCGGCGTCTCCGAGGGCGCGCGGCTGGTCACCGGCGGCCCGGACGTCCCGGCCGGGCTGGAAACGGGCAACTACGTCACGCCGACGCTGTTCGCCGACGTCGACAACTCGATGCGCATCGCGCAGGAGGAGATCTTCGGCCCGGTCCTGGTCGTGATCGCCTACGACGACGAGGACGACGCCGTCCGCATCGCCAACGACTCCGAGTACGGCCTGTCCGGCGGGGTGTGGTCGGCGGACCCGGCCCACGCGCTCGCCGTCGCCCGCCGGGTGCGGACCGGCACGGTCACGATCAACGGCGCGCCGATCGGCTTCGACGGCCCGTTCGGCGGGTTCAAGGCCAGCGGCCTCGGCCGCGAGTACGGCGCCGTCGGGCTCGGCACCTACACCGAATACAAGACGATCACCGTTCCGGCCGCGAAATGACGCTCGACACCCCCGTCAGACCCGCGGTGCGGCCGGCGATGACGGCGCTGATCCTCGCCGTCCTGCTGGCCGCGCTGGACCAGACCATCGTCGCCACCGCCCTGCCCCGGATCGCCCGCGACCTCGGCGGGTTCCGGGACATCGCCTGGATCACCGCGTCCTACCTGCTCGCCTCGACCGCCGCGACGCCGCTGTGGGGCAAGCTCGGCGACCTGCTGGGACGCAAGCGCCTCTACCTCGTGGCCACCACGGCGTTCCTGGTCGCGTCCGCGCTGTGCGGGCTGGCGCAGGACCTGCCCCAGCTGATCGCCGCCCGCGCCCTGCAGGGGCTGGCCGGCGGCGGCATGATCGTCCTGACGTTCGCTCTGGTCGGAGACATCGCGGCGCCCGCCGAGCGCGGGCGCCACCAAGGCCGGTTCGGCTCGGTCTACGGCGTCGCCAGCATCGCCGGACCGCTGCTCGGCGGCCTGTTCACCGACCACCTGTCGTGGCGGTGGGCGTTCCTGATCAACGTCCCGGTCGGACTGGTGGCCGTGGTGCTCGCGGCGCGGGCCCTGCCCACGACGGCCCGGCGGACGTCCGTCCGCATCGACTACGCCGGGGCGCTGCTGCTGGCCGGGGCGGCCACGGCGCTGGTCCTGATCACCTCCTTCGGCCCGCGGTGGGGCTGGACGTCCCCGGGCACGCTGGCCCTCGCGGGCGGGGCGATCGTCCTCATCGGACTGGTGGTCCCGGTCGAGCGGCGCGCGGCGGCCCCGGTGCTGCCGTTCTTCCCCTCGCGCACGGTCGTCGTGGCCGCGGCCGTCGGGTTCATCGCCAACGTGGCGATGTTCAGCGTCCTGGTCTACCTGCCGACGTACCTGCAGGTCGTCGACGGCGTCTCGGCGACGCTGTCCGGGGTGCACCTGCTGCCGCTGGTGCTCGGGCTGGTCGTCAGCCAGTCGCTGGCCGGGCGGTGGGTCGCCGAACCGGGTCGCGTGCGGGGCGTCCTGGTGACCGGCATGGCGCTGAACGTCACCGGGCTGCTGTTGCTGAGCACCCTGGCGCCGGGGACGACGCAGCCGGCGCTGATCGCGTACTTCGCCATCACCGGCGTCGGGATCGGCATGGTCCCGATGGTGGCGCTGACGGCGGCGCAGAACGCGGTGCCGGCCGCCGACATCGGGGCGGCGAGCGCGGTGGTCACCTTCGCCCGGTCGATCGGGGCGGCGTTCGGGGTGGCCGTCTTCGGCAGCCTGCTCGGCGAGAACGTGGCCGGGCACCTCGGCGGCGCGTTCCTCGCGCTCACGCCGGTGGTCGTGCTCGGCACCGTCCTCGCCGCGCTGATTCAGCCCTTTTCGGCGAAAGCGGCGAAGAGCCCGGGCTCGTAGGAGCCGCCCTTCTGGTGCAGGATCACGGCCAGCCGGTTGGCGGCGTTGATCAGGGCGACCAGCGCGATCAAGGCGGCGACCTGCTCGTCGTCGTAGTGCTCGCGCACCCGGGCCCAGGTCGCGTCGGACACGCCTTCGGCGGCGTCGGCGAGCCGGGTGCCCTCCTCGGCCAGCGCGAGCGCGGCCCGCTCGGCCTCGGTGAAGACCGTCGACTCCCGCCAGGCGGCGACCAGCGCGAGCCGGACCGCCGACTCCCCGGCCGCGGCGGCCTCTTTGGCGTGCATGTCGAGGCACCAGCCGCAGCCGTTGATCTGGCTGGCCCGCAGGCTGACCAGTTCCTGGGTGACCTTCGGCAGCGGCGAGCGGTCGATGACCTGGCCGAGGCTCGCGAACCGCTTGCCCAGCCGGGTGCCGGTCTCGGTGGAAAACAGGTCGAGGCGGGTGTCCATGGCTTCGTCCTCACTGTGTCGTCGGGCGGAACGACCTCAAGACACCGGCGAGGCGGAGCTTGTGACACCCCGGTCCATCCGGTGGCGCGACCCGGACGTATCACCGGCCGGTCCCGGGTGCTCGGAGGAGGGCTACGGATCGAGAAAGGAACCGATATGTCGCCGCGCTGCCGGCCGCCACGTCCGGGGTGGCGCACGCGTCCCTGTCACAGGTGCAGGACGGCTTCGAGGTCAACCCGCAGGGCTCGTGGCTGGTGGCGACCGGCGGGTCCGCGTCGGCCGGGTTCGACGTCGGGGCCGGGACCGCCCGCTCCGGCCGGAACAGCGGCTGGCTGTTCGCCACCAACGGCTGCGGGCACCTCCTGCACAGCACGTACCCGTGGCTTGACGGCAGCGGCGCGTACCAGGCGGTCAACACGGCCCGGTGGAACCTCAACGGCGTCAACCCGGTGTTCGTCAAGGCGATCATCGGGGCGAACGGCTCGTCCAGGTTCGTCCGGCTCGACGACATGACCACGCAGTGCTCCTGGTGACCGGGCTGTACCATCACTGCCGATGAGCTGGGCGGGGTGGAAGGTGCGGTTGCGGGAGGTCCGCCCGGCGGATCACCGCACCCTGATCGGCTTCGACCGCGGTTCCGACCGCCAGGTCGGCGGTTACCGCCACTGGGCGACCCACCGCGACTCGACGGGCGACGACTTCCACTTCGCGATCGAGACCCTGCACAACCGGACGCTGGTCGGGTCGATCTGGATCCAGGCCGACCCGGCCACCGGCCACTTCAGCTACGGAATCGGCATCGGACCGCAGTACCGCCGCTGCGGTTACGCCGCCGACGCGGTCACGGTGCTGCTGGCGTACATGTTCGAGCTGCGCCGATACCGCAAGTGCGAAGTCAGCATCAACGGCAGCAACTTCGCCTCGCTGGCGCTGCACGGAGAGCTGGGCTTCCGCGAGGAGGGCCGCCCCCGCGACACGGAGCTGCGCCGCGGCGAGGTCCGCTACCCGGTCCTGATGGGGCTGACGGCGGCGGGCTTCGCAGAGCACCAGCCGGCATTCCTGGCAGCGCGCGGCCCGGTCCGCCCGTGGCGCGGACGGCACTGGCGGACGCCCCGCCGCGGACGCCACTGGCGAGCCGAGCACCTGCGCCCGGCCCGCTGAGGTCCAGCGGACACCCGGGCACGCGGATTCGCGGGCACGCGGGCACCGGCTCGGCTCGGCTTGGCCGCGCGACCGGTGATCGCCGAGCAGGGCCCCGCCCGCTCACCCGACCAGCAACCACCAGACAGGGCCCCCGCCCGGCCTCATGAGGCGGCGGCTGTTGGTTCGCCGCGCGGGCAGCAACCGGCGATCGCCGGGCAGGGCTCCCCCGTCGGCCGCACGACCGGCGATCGCCGGGCAGGGTTCCCGCCGGCTCACGTCCGAATGCCGTCACCGGACCCCAACTCAACCCGCGCAGCGCGAGCGCCGCCGAGCGCCTGGCCGGGCCCTCCCTCGGCCGGCGGCGGCGCGACAACCGCCGCCGGATACCCCGGAACCGGACCTCCCGAACGGCGCCTCGCCACCTCACCGCGCGAATGCCGCCACCGGGCCAGGCGGGGGCGGACTCGCCGGCGTGAAGCCCACCACGATTGGGTCCGCACCTTCCCCACCCGGCGCAAAGTCCCTCCCCAGCCAGCCAGTACCGCCCCCGCGCCACCTTGGTCGGTGCCGTCGGGTGGGGCGGCTGGGGGCCGTCGATCACGTCCACCGCGATGTCGCCGACCGTGTCCGCTCGTACCCACCGGGCCGAGCTCTGGCGCAGCAGCTGCACGTTGTCCGGGCACCCCGCGCGGGGCCGGAGGCAAGGCCAAGCGCGCCTCGGCCGCCGGTGGCCGTCAGCCGTCCGACTCCGGGGACGGGAGGAACGCTCCCGGCACCTGCTCCGGGGCGTACACCTGCTTCTCACCCGGGTAGGGCAGCTGCCACCCGTGCGTCTGGTACCAGGTGAAGTGGTTCATCTGCGCCGGGTTGGCGTAGTCGGCGACGGCGTTCGGCCCGGTCAGGCGCTGGTGCGTGGTCCACTCCTGCCACTGCGCGGCGACCTGCTCCTTGTCGGCGGGCACCGCCGACGACGGCACGGGGGCCGCGGCCGGGTTCGGCGCCGCCGGGGTGTCCGGGCCGCAGGACGGCTGGGTGGCCAGGCCCGCCGTCAGCGACGTGCGGTTGGGCAGCGCGGTGAACGGCGTGAAGTCCGGCTTCGGCGTGAAGGCCGCGCTCATCGGCGTCGCCGCGCTGTCCTTCTGGTTCATCGGCTTGACCCCGAGGATCTGCTCGATCGTGCGGATCATCGTGATCTGCGAGTAGTAGTGGCTGTCGACGACGCCGTGCTGGGCGTACGGGCTGATGATCTGCACCGGCGCCCGGTGGCCGTCGACGTGGTCCAGACCGGCCTGCGAGTCGTCCTCGACGACGAAGATCGCCGAGTCCTTCCAGTACGGGCTGTGCGAGATCTCGTCGACGATCCGGCCGACCGCGAGGTCGTTGTCGGCGACCTGGGCGGCGGCGTTCGGCGGGCCGCCGGTGTGGTCGCTGGACAGCCAGAACATGTTCAGGTTCGCCGGCCCGTTCTTTTCGAAGTCGTTCTTCCAGATCTGGTAGCGGTAGACGTCCGGCACCGCGGTGTCGAACTTCGGGAAGCCCGGCACCGACACGGTGTTGAGCGACGGGATCGGCGACGACGACACCAGCGGGTACGCGGTCGGTTCCCCGGTCGCGGCCATGTTCTTGGCGTCGCAGTAGAGGTTCTGCCAGCTCGCGCCGGCGGGCTTGGTCAGGAACTGCTGGAACTCGCCGAAGTCCCGCACCGACTTCCCGGCCGCCTGCGCGCCGGTCCAGAGGAACCCCGAGGTCTGGTGGCCGAGCGCGTCGTCCTCGGTGTCGTAGCTGCGCAGGTACTCCCCCGCCGACGACTCGGTGTACTCCGGGTTGTCGGCCTGCATCAGCCAGTTGTGGCCCTCGGCGGAGTTCGTGCCGATGTCGTAGGTGTTGTCGTAGAGGCCGAACTGACGCTCCAGGGCGTGCTGGTTCGGCGTGACGTTCTCGCCGAACTGGGTCACCGACGGGTCGCCGTTGCCGCGCGGGTCGTCGCCGAACACCTGGTCGTAGGTGCGGTTCTCCTTGACCAGCAGGAAGACGTGCTTGATCGTCGACGGGTCGCCGAGCCGGGCCGGGACCGGCACCGGCTTGCGGTGGCCGTTGTCGTGGGCCACCTGGACCGAGCCGGGCGTCCAGCCGTTCTGCCGGAACACCTTGGCCGTGTACCCGCGGATCGCGGTGTCGGACGGCAGCCGGAACTTCTGCAGGCTCGACGTCGTGTCGTGGGTGCCGTGCCCGGCCGCGGTGGTGGGGCGGCGGGCGTCGATGCCGCGGGTGTTGGAGACCAGGACGTCCTGGCCGGACGCGGCGATCGCCGTCGGGAAGTAGTCGGTCGGCAGCAGGCCGACGTAGCTCACCGGTTCCTGCGCCCGGTGGTAGCGGTAGACGGCGACGGCGTTGGCGCGGCCGAGCGTCACCAGCAGGTGGCCGTCACCGGTGAGGGTGACGCCGTCCGGTTCGTAGCCGACCGTCGCCTCCGGCCACGGCTGGGTCGCGATGGTCTGGACGACCTGGTCGCGGCGGGTGTCGATGACCGACACCGTGTCGCTGGCGGTGTTGGTGACGAACAGCGCGCCGTCCTTGGCGTACACGGCGGTCGGGTGCAGGCCGACGTCGATGCTCTTCGGCGCGGCGGCCGGGTTCGCCAGGTCGACGACGCTGACCGTGCCGCTGGTGGTGGCGCCGGTGAACCGGCTGGCCGGCACCTGGGTGTTGTAGGAGTTCAGCGTCGGCTCGCCGGGCCGGGCCGGGCGCCCGCCTTCGTTGCTGACGTAGAGCTTGGTGCCGATGCGGACGAGGTCACGCGGGGCGTTGCCGACGGCCCAGCTCTGCTTGATCGCGCCGGTCGCCGCGTCGAGGGCGACGACCCGGTTCTGGCCGTTGACGGCGGAGTACACAGTGGACCCGTCGGCCGAGAAGACGGCCTGGGCGACCAGTGCGTGCTTCGCGCCGTCCGCCGGGATCTTGACCGAGGTGGGTGCGGCGACCGTGCCGTCCGGGTTCACCGTGAACTTGGTGTAGCCGTCGGTCTGGGCCAGCCACAGCGCCTTGCCGTCCGGTGAGTGCGACGGGCCCTCCTGGCCGACGTCGTTGCCGGCGATGCGCAGGTCCGCCGTCGCGGAGTTGCCGACGAGCTGCTGCACCTTCCAGTTCTTCAGGTCGACGACGGTGAGCGCGACCCCGCCGTCGGTGGTCAGCGCGGCGAGGTGGCTGCCGTCGGGGCTCACCGAGGACGCCATGATCTTGCCGTTGTTCACGACGAGCCGGTCGCCGATCGGGTCGAGGTACTGGTCGGCGGCGACGACCCGGCCGTCCCCGGTGACCTGGCCGACCTGGTCGTCGCCGAACTGCTGCGTCGACGCGACACCGACCCCGGTGCCGGTGGCGACGAGCACGAGCGTGGCCGACCCCGCCGTCGCGTACCGGAACCGGCGCGCGGCCCGGCCGTCCTTCCCGGCCCGCCGCCTGCGGCGTGTTACCTGCATGGGTTCATCCCTTCGGGTTGGTCGAGGCGAGCAGCTCGACGTTGGCGTCGAACTGCCAGAGCGGGTTGGGCTGGTCCCCGTCGGGGGTCCGCACCTGGAAGTAGCCGTTGACCTCCTTCGGCCCGTCGCCGTCGGCGACGTACCGGCCGTCCGCGGTGACGTCCAGCTGGTAGACCGCCGACCCGGTGGCGGCGACGCCGGGCAGGTGCCAGGTGACGACGCAGCGCCAGTCGTTGCCGGGGCCTTCGGCGTCGACCAGGCCGTCACCCTTGGTGCACGCGGCCGTGGCCGCCAGCTGTGCTTCGGTGACGTCGGGGCGGTTCAGCTGGGCGGCCTGCAGGCGGTAGAGGTGCGCGAACGCGGTGGCGACCGACTGCTGCACCTTGTCCTGGGTGATCCCGGAGCCCAGCGCGGGTGTCGCCGCCGCGACGATCCCGGCGGTGACACCGAAGAGCGCGACCAGCGGGATGGCGGCGAGCGACCGGCGGCCGCCGTGCTCGGCGTTCGTGAAGTCGCGGCGCAGGAAGAGCAGGTACGCGAGCGCCGTCGCGGCCACGGCCCAGGCCAGGCTGACCCCGGCGGCGACCAGCAGCGGCCCGAGCTGGGCGGGATCGGTGAAGAGGCAGTTCCACGCGATGAAGGCGTAGCTGGGCAGGGCGAGCCGGACGGCGACGGGCAGCGGCAGCAGCTGGGCGAGCGCCATGGCGAGGGCGACGACGGCGGGCAGGAGCAGGCCCATCGGCGACCGTCCCCAGAGGACGGACCCGAGCAGCCCGATCCCGGCGAGCGCCAGGGTCGGGGCGAGCACGCTCACCCAGGCGAGGAGGACGTTCGCGGCGGCGGCACCGGGGGTGAGCAGGTGCCCGTCGAAGCCGACGAGGGCCCGGTTCCCGGCGGTGAGCAGGCCGCCGGCGGTGCTGGAGACGGCCATTCCCGCCACGAGCACGAGCAGGACGGTGAGGCTCGCCAGCGCTTTCGCGGCGAACAGCCGCCGCGCGGACCGCACGGCGACGAGCAGGTGCCGCCAGGTGCCGAGGCGGTCTTCGGCGGCGAAGACGTCCCCGGCGACGACGGAGGTGAGCAGCGGAAGGGCGTAGGTGCCGGCGAAGCCGAGCATGACGAGCGGCCCGGCCCACCCGGTGGCGTTCATCCAGCGGCCGAAGAGGGTGTCGACGGGCAGGGAGCTCTGTTCGCTGACGGCGGCGACGAAGACCGCGGGGGCCAGCCAGCAGGCGAGGACGAGCAGGCGGATGCGCCAGGTGGTGAAGAGCTTGACGAGCTCGAAGCGGTAGACGCGGGCGAGAGGGACGGGCCGGGCTGGGGTGGCGACGGGCATCGGGGTGGCCTCCGGCCGGGTGAGTTCGGGACGGCGGGCGGCTGCGGTCATCGGCCGCTCCCTTCCTCGGTCAGTGCGAGGAACGCTGCTTCCAGCGGCGAAACCACCGGCGCGAGCTCGCGCACCGCGACTCCGTCGCGTCCCAGCCGCAGGACGAGTTCGTCCAGCGCGGGTACGAGTGCGCGCACGACCACCCCGTCGGTGTCCCGGGGCGCCTCGACCAGCCGGATCCTGCGCGTCTCATCGATCACCCGGCGGGCGGCGGCCGGGTCCGAGGTCCGCAGCCGGTAGGCCAGCTCGCCGTTCTCCGCGGAGAGCTTGGCGAGCGGGCCGGTGAACACCACGCGGCCGGTCGCGAGGATCGTCACCTCCGCGCACAGCGCCTCGAGGTCGTCCATCCGGTGGCTCGACAGCACCACCGCCGTCCCGGCCGCCGCCAGCCGCTCCAGGACGCCGTGGACGTGCTTCTTGCCCGCGGGGTCCAGGCCGTTGGCCGGCTCGTCGAGCACCAGCAGCTTCGGGGAGGTGAGCAGCGCCGCCGCGAGGCCGAGCCGCTGGCGCATGCCGAGGGAGAAGCCGCGGACCCGGTCGTCGGCGACATCGGCCAGCCCGACCTGCTCGAGGACGTCGCCGACGGCGTGGCCGCCCAGCTTGGCCAGCGCCGCCAGGTTCTGCCGCGCGGTGAGCGACGGGTACAGGCCCGGCCCGTCCACGAACCCCGCGACACCGGCGGGGGCGGTGAGCGCCCGGCCGACCGGCGTCCCCAGGATCTCCAGCCGGCCTTCGTCGGCGACCGCCAGGCTCAGCAGCAGGCCGAGCAGCGTCGTCTTGCCGGCCCCGTTCGGGCCGGCCAGGCCGTGGATCCGCCCCGGCGCGACGTCGAAGTCGATGCCGTCGAGCGCGACGACGTCACCGAAGCACTTGGTGATCCCACGGGCTTTCACGGCCAAGGGTGCGTCCACGCGGAGAAACTTAGGCACCGCAAATGACGGGGGCGGGCTACCGAAGTGAACGCCACGGGAACGCCGCCCGACCGGCCGTCACCGGGCCGGTGAAATGTCCGAGTTAACCAACGCCTTGCCTGGCGGGGATCCACCCGGATCTCCACCGCCGGATGGTCCCGCTCCACCCGGGTGCCGCCCTAACTTCCTTTCCGTCGGAAACACCCGGAAAGGAAAGCCATGAACGAAGTGCTCGGGTTCCTGTTCCTCCGCTTCGCCGTCATCGGCGGCGGAATTCTGCTGCTCGTCCTGCTGCTGGGCGTGGTGGCGATCATCCTGAAGAAACTGGGCCGGTGAGCCGGGTTGCCGCTGAGGGCCGTGCTCGGTGCTGCGGCGGGCGATGACTGGGGTGACGCCGCGGGACCGGAGCAGTCGGCGGTAGTTGTCTTGGTCGTACCCACGGCCGGGATGAAGTCGGCGTGTTCTGAAACCCGGCCGCACGAAAAAGACGACACGCCGGCTCGTTCTGAACTGCCCCCTAAGCCGGGAACCCGCGGCCCAGACCGTGCTGCACCGCGTACCGCAGGGCTTCGATCCGGTTGCGCACGCCGATCTTCGCGAACGCGTTGTTGATGTGCGTCTTCACCGTCGCCTCGGCGATGACGAGCTCGGCGGCGATCTGGCCGTTGCTCAAGCCCGCCGCGATCAGGCCGAGGACCTCGGCCTCGCGCGCGGTCAGCCCGTCCGGCAAGCGGTCCTTCCCGGCTCCCCGGCCCGACAACGCGGACGCCACGCGGCCGGACACGCCGGCGCCGAAGGTCAGCTGGCCGGCGACCACCGCCCGCAGCGCGGCCCCGATCTCGTTGCGGCCCGCGTCCTTCGTCAGGTAGCCGCGCGCGCCCGCCGCCAGGGCGCCGGCGATCGATCCGTCGTCCGCGTACGTCGTCAGGACCAGGACGGCGACCTCGGGGTGGTCGCGGACGATCCGCTCGGTCGCTTCGACGCCGCTCATGACCGGCATCGTGAGGTCCATCAGCACCGCGTCGATCCGGTCGAGCCGCCGCAGCAGGGCGAGTGCTTCGGCGCCGTCGGCCGCCGCACCGGCCACCTCGACGTCGTCGAGCAGGCCCATGAGCGCGACCAGGCCTTCGCGGACGGCCTGCTGGTCGTCCACCACGACCACCCTGATCACCCGCGGCTCCCCCATGATCCCCCTCCCGGCACCGGGAGGCAGGCTACCACCGGACGGCGGCCGGAGAATCCACTGTGGAGGTTCGGAGGGCGGCGCGGCGGGGTGCAAGCGCCGCGCCGCCCTCCGCACGCCTCAGGCCGGGGCGACCGCCCGCCCCGTCTGCGGCGAGATCATCCCCGCGCACAGCCCGCGGCTCGCCAGCGTGCGGGCGATCTGCGGGATGGCGGAGAGGGTGTTGGCCGGCCATTCGTGCATCAGGATGACCTGGCCGTTCGTGAGCCGGGCGTTGGCCGCGACGATCGCGCTGACGCTCGCGTTGTTCCAGTCGCCCGAGTCGACGTCCCAGATGACCTGGCGGAGCCCGTACTTGGCCGCCACCGACTGGACCGTCGCGTTCGTTTCCCCGTACGGCGGGCGGAACAGCCGGGGCGTGCCGCCGCCCCCGGCCGAAATCGCCTGCTGGGTCCGGGAAATCTCGGAATCCACCTGCGCCTGGCTCTGCTGGGTCAGGTGCGGGTGCGTGTAACTGTGGTTGCCCACCCACATGCCCGCGCTCGTCTGGGCGCGGACCTGCGCCGGGTAGGCGGCCGCGTACTGGCCCTCGTTGAACATCGTCGCCCGCAACCCGTTCTGGCGCAACGCGTTCAGGATGGCCGGGGTGTGGGCGTTCGACGGCCCGTCGTCGAACGTCAGGCCCACGTACCCGGTGCACGCGGCCGCCTGGGCCGCCGGCGTGACGGCGATGGTGCCCGCCACGGCGAGGGCCGCCGTGGCCAGAATGGTGATCGACCGGCGCATGGTCAGCCCACCGTGATGTTCGAGTTGCCGCTGCTCTGGTAGCCCTCCGTCGCCAGGATCATGTAGTAGTTGAAGCTGCCCAGCCGCATGCCGGCCCGGCCCCACGCGTCGAAGTGGTTGCCGGTGGTGATGCTGCCGCCGGTCCGCCGCTGCTGGCGCACGCTCCAGTACTGGTTGAACGTCTTGTTGCCTTCGACGGACGGCGCGTTGTAGCGGGTCGTCTGGTAGATGTCGTACGTGCCGCCGTCGCTGGTGACGGTGCCCTTGTACGTCCCGGTCGGCCGCCAGCTGCCCCAGTTGTCGACGATGTAGTACTCGACGAGCGGGTTGGACGTCCAGCCGTAGAGGGCCAGGTAGCTGTTGCCGGAGGGGTTGAAGCTGCCGGAGTAGTTCACCGTCCGGCGGCTGCCGTTGCTCCACCCCTTGCCGGCGACGAAGTTGTTGACGTTGCTCCAGTTGGTCCGGTAGTTGCCACCGGAGGAGAGCGTCATGGAGACCGAGCCGCCGCCGGCGGTCCAGAACGAGTAGTAGTACCCGTTGTCGGTGCCCGTCCGGTTGGACGTGATGACCGTGTCGGCCCAGGCGGTTCCGGGCAGGAATGCGGCGATCAGCGCAAGGACGGCGCCGCCGGCGAACACCCTGCTGCGGCCGCGTTTCTTGGTGAGCATGCTTCCTCCTCGTCGAGGCTGGCAGGCGAGCCAGGATGGGAAAAGCATGCGAGCGGTCCCGCTGGTCGGGCAATAACTTTCGGAAAGTTTCGATGATCGCGCGGGGCGCACCTCGCGTCAACCCCTAGGAATTACAGGGGGTTTCCCGCTTCCGGAAAGCGCTAGCGTTGGCCCCGCACCGTTCTCATTCACCACGGGGGGTTCACATGAAACGAATTGCGGCCGCGGCCGCGCTCGGAATCGTCGCGACGGCACTGCCGGTCACGGCGGGCCCGGCGTCCGCGACGGAGTCGGTCACCTGCGGCAACTACTGGACACCGGGCGCGTCCGGCCCGTCCGCGCGGGATTACCACTGGGGCAACTGCGGTTCCGCCGCCACGAAGATCGAGGTGTGGGGGCTGGCCTACGGCGGCGGCGTCCGCGCCAAGCAGGGCGAGAAGTGCGTGGCCGCGGGCACCTCGGTGCTGCTCGGGCAGACGACCCAGTACCTGGTGACTTCCTTCGAGGGCGTGGACACCCACACGGCCTGCTGACACCCGGGCGGGGTGAGCCGGCTCCGGCTCACCCCGCTCCCCCTTACTCGCGGACGCCGATCGCGTCGATCGGCCGGGCCCGCAGCGCCACCGACGTCGCCACCCCGATCGCCACCATCCCGAGCGCGGCCGCACCGGCGACGATTCCGAAGTAGACGGTGAGCGGACCGGCCGGGACCGGGTTGCCCCGCAGCCCGAAGTTGAGCAGCGCCAAGGGGACCAGGGCCACCAGCGTGCCCAGCACGATCGCGATCCCGACCGTGGCCAGTGCTTCGAGCCGCATCATCCGGGTCACCTGGCGGCGGGTCGTGCCGACCAGCCGCAGCAACGCGAACTCGCGGCCGCGCTGCGCGGTCGTCAAGACCAGCGTGTTGGCCACCGAAATCGCGAGGTACCCGACGATGACGCCGGCCGCGACCAGGTTCAGGTAGAACTGCGCCTGCCGCTCGCCGCCTTCCGGCGCGGTGATGACGGACGCCGGGGCCACCACCAGTCCCGGGTAGGGCAACGCACTCAGCGCCGAGGCGACCGCGCCCGCGTCGGCGCCGGGCTGCCGCCGGATCAGCACCGAATCGTCCAGCCGGCCGCCGATGTGCTCGCGGGCCAGCGCGACCGGCAGCACGAAGTCGCCGAACGCCAGGTCGTGCGTGTAGGTGGCGACCAGCCGCAGCTTCGCCGGGACGCCGTCACCGAAGTAGAACTCGACCTCGTCGCCGAGCTTCTTCTCCAGCCAGTCCGCTTCCGCCCGGCTCAGCGCCACGGTGTCCCCGGTCAGGTCGGCGAGCCGGCCGGCGTCGACGCCCAGCTCGAGCGCGGCCCCGGCCCGGTCGCCCGCCAGGCCCTGCGCGGGGGTCCGCTGGACCTCCACGCCGTCGCCGACCGGCGTCGCGGTGATCACCGACGTGCGGACCACCGGCGTCGCCGCCGCGACCCCGGGTACCCGGCCGGCCGCCGCGGCCACCTCGGGCGAGAGCCCACCCGGTGCGGTGAGCACGTAGTCGGCGGTCGTCGACCGCGCCGACTCCTGCTGGGCCGCCGCCGCGGTCGCGGTCGGCCCGTAGAAGGTGGCGAGCGCGAACGCCACGGCCAGCATCAGCGGGGTCACCGCCGCGGCGACGCGCCGGGCGTTGGCGTGGGCGTTCGCCCCGGCGAGGTACCCGCTGATCCGCCAGACCCGCGCGAGCACCGGGGCCAGGAACCGGGTGACCAGCCCGGTCACCTGCGGGCCGACCACGGCCAGCCCGATGACGACGACGAGGGTGGACATCGTCGAGATCGCGGCGGCGATGTCGCCGCGCAGGAACAGCGGGACGAGCGCGCCGCCGACGCCGGCCAGCACCAGGGCCCAGCCGGTGAGCA
The DNA here is from genome assembly GCF_053586895.1 of Amycolatopsis sp. NPDC003731. NCBI lineage: Bacteria > Bacillati > Actinomycetota > Actinomycetes > Pseudonocardiales > Pseudonocardiaceae > Amycolatopsis > Amycolatopsis sp. NPDC003731. The sequence continues at coordinate 26,307 of NZ_JBSFNC010000083.1, forward strand.
GCCGGCCGCGGCCCAGCTCACGGCGTTCCACCGCGGCCTCGCCGAGCGCTTCGACGGGCCGGATCGACGACGGCCGCCGCGAGGCCGCCCAGGCCGCCAGCCGGGCCGCGCCCAGGCCGAGCAGGACCGCCGCCGCCGGCGGGAGCGGGCTGATCGCCAGCCCGAAGTCGGCCGGGATCACGCCGATCGCGGCGAACGCGTCCCGCAGGCCACCGGCGACCGCCAGGCCCAGCAGGCTGCCCAGCACGCCGGCGACGAGCGCGATCAGCGTCGTCTCGGTGCCGATGAGCTTGCGGATCTGCCGCGGGGTGGCCGCGACCGCACGCAGCAGGGCGAACTCCCGGCGGCGCTGGTTGATGGTCAGGGCGAGGGTGCTCGCCACCACGAACACCGCGACCAGCAGCGCGAACCCGCCGAACGAGCCGGCGATGGCCAGCAGCAGCACCCGGGTCTGGCTGACGTCGAGGAACTCGATGCTGCTGCGCTCGACGCCGGTGGTCACCTCGGCGCCGCCGGTGACCGCCCGCACCCGGTCGGCGAGCGTCTCCGGCGCCACGCCGGGGTCGGCGAGGACGCCGATCGCGTGCACCTGGCCGGGGCGGCCGGCCAGCTCGGCGGCCCGGCCGGGGGTGAAGAACAGGGCGGCTTGGCGCGCGGTGCCGTCGACGACGCCGCTCACCTTGAACGGCGCCGGCCCGGACCGGGTGGTGATCCGCACCTGGCCGCCGACGCCGACGTCGGCCCGGCGGGCGAGGTCGGCGTCCAGCACGACCTCGTCCGCGGTGGCGGGCGCGGTTCCGCCGCGCAGGGTGAACGGTGCCAGCACGGCCGCGTCCCAGTTGTGGCCCAGTGACTCGCGGTCGGCGAGCACCCGGCCGTCGCGGGTGACGACCTGGGCCGGGAAGCTCTGCTCGGCCACGGCCGCGCGCACGCCGGGGACCGCGGCGATCCGCCCGGCCAGTGCCGCCGGGACCGGCGGCTGCTCGCCGACCTGCTCGGAGGACAGGACGTCGGCGCCGGGCGGGCGCACGGACTGGGCTCCGCCGACGACGACGGCCGCGGCGGCGTAGCGCTGGGTGGGGACGCCGGCGCGCAGGCCGGATTCCATGAGGATGCCGCAGGCGGCGACCAGGGCGGTGCCGCAGAGGATGGCGATGAAGGCGCCGGCGAACCCGCCGAGGCGGCTCCGGATCGTCTGCCAGGCGAGGTCCAGCACGCTCACCACTCCCCGAGGTGCGTCATCCGCTCCGCGACCCGCTCGGGGGTGGGGTGCGGGAGGTGGCCGGCCAGCTTGCCGTCGGCCAGGAAGAGCACGCCGTGCGCGGCGGAGGCCGCGACCGGGTCGTGGGTGACCATCAGCACGGTCTGGCCCATCTGCTCGACGATCGCGCGGAGCAGGTCCAGGACCTGCCGCCCGGTGCGGGTGTCGAGGGCGCCGGTCGGCTCGTCGGCCAGCACGACCTCGGGCCGGGTGACCAGGGCCCGCGCGATCGCGACGCGCTGCTGCTGCCCGCCGGACAGCTCGGCCGGGCGGTGCTCCAGCCGGTTCGCGATCCCGACGCCGTCGACGACCTGCCGCAGCCACTGCGGGTCCGGTTTGGTGCCGGCCAGCCGCAGCGGCAGGGTGATGTTCTGCAGCACGTTCAGCGACGGCAGCAGGTTGTAGGCCTGGAAGACGAACCCGATCCGGGTGCGCCGCAGCTCGGTCAGCTGGCGTTCCTTGAGCCGGCCGATTTCGGTGCCGCCGAGCAGCACGCGCCCCGACGTCGGCCGGTCGAGGCCGGCCGCGCAGTGCAGGAAGGTGCTCTTGCCCGAGCCGGACGGGCCCATCACGGCGGTGAACGTCCCCCGGGCCACTTCCGCCGACACGCCGTCGAGCGCGGTGACGGCGCCGTCACCGGAGCCGTACACCTTCCGCACCCCGGTCAGTTCCAGCGCATTCGCTGTCGTCATTGCGATCCCCTTCGTTCTCTCCCAAGGAAAACTAGGGCGGCGCGGACGGCGGATCGATCCTGTGGGGAGGTGGATGCGGGGTAGCGCCAGCACTACCCCGGGGGTGGGGTGGGACACTGTGGCCGTGACGACCCGCTTGCGCGAGTGCTGGTCGGCGGTTCGTTACCTCGTGGTCGGCGCCGGCACGTCGCTGCTGTCGATGTTCGCCCTGACCGGGCTGTTCGCCGTGGTCCTGCTGTGCCCGTTCGGCGTCGGGATCCCGTCGCTGGCGCCGATGATCCGGCTGTCCCGGTGGCCGGTCGGGGTGGATCGCCGCCAGGCCGCGCGCCACCTCGGCGAGCCGATCCCCGAGCCGTACCGCGACGGCTCCCCGCTGAAGGACCCGGCGACCCGCCGCGACCTCGCGTGGCTCGGCCTCCACGCGGCGACCGGGACGATCCTGGGTGTGCTGTCGTTCGGCCTGCCGGTGAGCGCGCTCCAGCAGTTCGTCTTCGCCGTCGTCTGGCCGTGGGTGCCCGGCGGCATCGAAGGCCAGCTCGGCGTGGTCGTGAACTCGTGGCCCACGGCGGGGCTGAGCGTGCTCAGCGGGGTCGCGATGCTGGCGTTGTTCCTCCTGATGCCGCGCATCGCCCGGTGGAAGGCGGGGCTCGCGCAGCGGCTGCTGCGGCCCGCGCCCGGCGTCGTGCTGGCGGACCGGGTCGCCGAGCTGACCGCGACCCGGGCGGCGGCGCTGGAGGCCCACGGCGCCGAGCTGCGGCGCATCGAGCGTGACCTGCACGACGGCACGCAGGCCCGGATCGCGGCGGTCGTGCTGCAGCTGGGCATCGCCGGGCAGCTGTACGACCGGGACCCGGCGACCGCGCGCGACCTGCTGGTCAAGGCCCAGGACACCGCGACCGACGCGCTGGCCGAGCTGCGCACGGTCGTCCGCAGCATCTACCCGCCGCTGCTGAGCGAACGCGGCCTGGCCGGGGCGGTGCGGGCGCTCGCCGAGCGCTGCCCGGTGCCCGCCGCGGTCGACGTCGAGTACGAGGCGGGCCGCCCGGCCGCGGTCGAGGCCGCGGCGTACTTCGTCGTCGCCGAGGCGCTGGCCAACGTCACCAAGCACGCCGACGCGTCCAAAGTGGACATCCGGCTCGGCGGCACGGCGTCGTTGCTGTACTTGGAAATCCGCGACGACGGCCGCGGCGGCGCGGTCGAGTCGGACGGCAGCGGGCTGGCCGGCATCCGGCGCCGCGCCGAAGCCTTCGACGGAACCCTCACCCTGACCAGCCCACCCGGTGGGCCGACCGTGCTGCGAGTGGAGCTGCCATGCGGGTCGTGATCGCGGAGGACGACGCGCTGCTGCGCGAAGGCCTCGCCCTGCTGTTGAAGACGGCGGGCATCGAAGTGGCGGCGGCGGTCGACAACGCCGAGGACTTCCTGGCGTTCGTCGAGGGCGACCGGCCCGACGCGGTCGTGATGGACGTCCGCATGCCCCCGACCCACCGCGACGAGGGCCTGCGCGCGGCCGTCCGGGCCCGCGAGATCCACCCGGCGCTGCCGGTGCTGGTGCTGTCGGCCCACGTGGAGACGAGCTACGCGGTCGAGCTGCTGGCCGACGGCGTCGGCGGGGTGGGTTACCTGCTCAAGGAGCGCGTCGGCAAGGTCGAGCGGTTCCTGGACGCCCTCGAGCGGGTGGCGAAGGGCGGCACGGCGATGGACCCGGAGGTGATCGCCCAGCTGATGGCCCGCCGGCGCGCGGCCGATCCCTTGGCGGCGTTGACCGCGCGGGAGCGTGAAGTGCTGGCGCTGATGGCCGAGGGTTACAACAACGGCACCATCGCGGAGCTGCTGGTCGTCAGCGACGGCGCGGTGTTGAAGCACATCCGGAACATCTTCGCGAAGCTGGGCCTGCCGTCCGACGAGGGCGCCGGGCACCGCCGGGTGCTGGCGGTGCTGGCGTACCTCGGCCGGGATGCGGGGTAGCGCAGGCACTACCCCGCATCCGGGTGCGCACGGCATTTCCGTGGTGGCGGCGGTTCTTTAGCGTTGGCGTCATGAACAACGACAACGTTTCGACGCGTCCCTCCACCCCGGTCCTGCTGTGGCTGGTGCTGGTGATCAGTGCCACGGTCAACGCCGGCGGCCTCCTCGTGGGGCTGGATCTGCTGCCCCGGACGATCGCGGGCGGTATCGCGGTCGCGGCGATCGCGGGCCTGGTCACCCACTACGTCCGGCGGCGCAGGCAGGCGTAGGTCGCGAGCGCCCCCGCCACCAGCGCCGCCGCGGGCCAGAAGGGGTTCGCCACCGCCCCGGCCAGCGCGGGGCCGGCCGTGGCGCCGACGTTCAGCGCAGCGGTCGCGTAGGACCCCTTCATCGTCGGAGCGCCCTCCGCCAGCAGCAGGATCCGGGCGATCACCGTGCCCCCGACCGCGAACGACAACGCGCCTTGCGTGAACGCGAGCGTGACGAGCACCGCCGGGACCGGCCCGGCCAGGGCCGCCGCGAGCCACCCGGCGAGCAGCAGCGGCCCACCGGCCGGCACCACCCGTGCGGGCCACCGGTCGGCGAGCCGCCCGGCCGCGGTGATCCCGGCGAAGCACCCCACCCCGAACGCACCGAGCACCACCGGTACCGGAGCGACACCGGCGGCCACCGGCGCCAGGTAGGTGAAGACCCCGAACGTGGCCGCGTTGACCAGCGCCGCGACGGCGAGCACCCCGGCCAGCGGTCGCAACTCCGCCAGCTCGGCCCGCAACCCGACCGGCCGCTCGCCCGCCACGGTGTCCGGAATCGACCACACCGCGGCGAACGCGGGCAGGCACAGTGCCGCCACCGCCCAGAACGCCGACCGCCAGCCGAACGCCGCGTCCAGCAGCGCTCCACCGGGCACTCCGGCGACGCACGCCACCGTCGTGCCGCTCAGCAGGACGGCGAGCGCGCGGCCGGGGCGCGCGAAACCGGTCGCCGCGGTCAGGGCCACGGCGAGGAATCCGGCGTTCGCCACCGCGGCCAGCACCCGCGTGGCGAGCAGGACGGCGAACGACGTCGTCAGCCCGCCCACGACGTGGGTCAGCGCGAAGAGCGCCAGGAAGCACAGCAGTGCCGTCCGCCGCCGCCAGGACCGGGACAGGGCCGCCATCAGCGGTGCGCCGGCGACCATCCCGGCGGCGAAGGCGGAGGTCAGGTACCCCGCCTGCGCCGCCGGGACGGCGAAGGCGGCGGCGATGCCGGGCACCAGCCCGGCCAGCATGAATTCGGACGTGCCCATGGCGAACACGGCCAGGGCGAGGAGGTACAGGGGCACGGAAGCTCCAGGAGATCACGAGATCGGCAGGACGATTTCGTGGTCACCCGGCAACCCGGGAACGGGGGGTTATCGGGCCGCCGGGAAGACCGGCAGCCCGGTCCTGGACGCTTCGGGGCTCGACACGGCTTCGAGACTAGCCGATCACGGGGTCTTCCGGCGCGGGCATGTGCCGGATGCTGTCACTGCCCTTGTGGTCGTGGGCGCGTTCGTACCGGGAATCCAGCACGCGCACCAGCTTGTGCGTCGCCCCGGCGTAGGCGTCGTCTACCGTGGCCGCGTGGTGGGTGACCGCCACCGGCTGCTTGCCGCTGGGCCGGGCCTCGATCACGCACTTCTTGTCTTCCGTCTCGGCGCCGCCGTCTTCGCTGAGGTGCACCTCCACCCGGGTCAGCCACCCGCCGAACCGGGACAGGCCCTGTTCCAGGTCGGTGGTCACGTAGGCGGCCAGCCGTTCGCCACCGTGGACGTTGTGGTCGGTGTTGACCTGGATCTGCACGAGCACCCTCCTCGGCGAGACAACGATGATCCCGATCAGTACCACGGCGGCGGCGAAGTCAAACCGGTCCACTATGGACGGAGGCTGCGCAGCATCAGGTCCGCGAAGTGCTTCCCCACCTGCTCCCCCGAGAGCTCCCCCTCCGGGTGGTACCACATCCCCAGCCGGTGGATCGCGCCGAAGTGGTAGTTGATCACCAGGTCGGCCGGGACGTCCGCGCGGAAGACCCCGGACAGCTGCCCCTCGGCGACCAGGTCGCGCACCCGCTCGTGGTACGTCCGCCGCTCCGCGCGCACCTGGACCTGCTTGGACTTCTCCAGCAGCGGGAACGACTGGAAGAACACCGTCGCCGCGTCGAGGTCGGCGATGCTCGTGACCACGACGTCGGCGATGATCGCGTGCAGCCGCTCGGGCAGCGGCAGGTCCGACTCGGCGATCGTCACCATCCGCCGCGTCTGCATCCGCAGCATCGCCGCGTAGATCTCGAAGAGCAGGTCGTCCTTGGACTCGAAGTAGTGGTACAGCCCGCCCTTGGTGACGCCGGCTTCCTCGACGATCTCGCGGACCGTCGTCGCCTCGAAGCCCTTCTCGGCGAACAGCCGCACCGCCGCCCGCACGACCTTCTCCCTGACACTCATGTCGCCACCCTATGTGAGCGGACGGGCCGGCCCGTGGCACCCACGAGCCGGCCCGGACGTCACTTGCTCACCAGGTTGACCTGCTCGGGAGTGGCCCGCTCACCGGAGTACGGCGTGATCGCGCCCGTCCCCCGGTCGGTGACGGCCGGTGGCTGGAGCACCGTCGTCGTGGTGTCCGGGTTGATCTTGAACACGTACGCGCCCGTGTAGCCGGCGTGCGAGTCCTTCGAAAACCCGAACGGGGTCAAGCCCGGCCCCTTCAGCGCGCCGGAGCTCATCGCGTCGACGACCTTCTGCCGCGTCGGGTCCGGCCCGGCCGCCTTGAGCGCCTGCCCGAACGTGTAGGCCTGCACCATGCCGAACAGCACCGTGTTGGTGAAGGGCTCCTTCGCGATGTACTTGTCGTGGATGCCCTTGAAGTAGGCGACCCACGGGTCCGACGTCTGGGCGACGTCGGGCAGGTACCCGGTGCCGATCAGGCCGGCCAGCAGCTGCCCGCTGGAGACGCTGGCGCCGCCGCGCTTGGCGAAGTCCTGCAGCAGCCCGGACAGCGTCGCCGGGTCCGCGCCGATGCTGCTGACCACGAACTGCGGCTTGTACCCGATCTTCGCCGCGGCCAGGATGGACAGCGCGGTGAACGCCGGGATGCACGCGCAAACCACGACCTCGGCCCCGGCCGCCTTGAGCGCGGACAGCTGCGGCGTGACGTCGGTGTTCGCGCTGTCGTAGCCCTGCTTGGCGACGACCTGGTCCTTGACGAACTGGTCGAGCCCGGCCTGGGTGTCGCGGCCGACGTCGTCGTTCTGCGTGAAGTAGCCGACCTTCTTGCCCGCGAAGGTGTCCTTGACGTACTTGCCCTGGATCTTGCCTTCGCGGGTGTAGTCCACCTGGTACCCGAAGGTCATCGGCGCCTTCTGCGGGTTGTCCCAGGCGAGCGCGCCCGAGGACACCAGCAGGTCCGGGACGCCTTCGGAGTTCAAATACTCGACGACCTTCGAGTGCGTCGGCGTCCCCAGGCCACCGACGATCGCGAAGACCTTGTCCTGCAGCACGAGCTTCTTGACGACCTCGACGGTCTTCGTCGGGTTGTAGCCGTCGTCCTCCACCTTGTAGTCGATCTTGCGGCCGTTGATCCCGCCGCCGTCGTTGATCGCCTGGTAGACCGCGCGGGCCCCGACGGAGATCTTGCTGTAGCCGGGCGCGGCCGGGCCGGTGAGCGGCTGGTGGGTGCCGATGACGACGGCGTCCTTCGTCACGCCGACCGCCGAATCGGCGGCCTGCTGCCCGCCGCCGTCGCTTTCCCCCGCGCCGCCGCACGCGGTCAGCGTCAGGGCGAGGGCGAGGAACCCCGCGCCGTACCTAGTGGTTCTCATGGTTCTCCTTCTTTTCGGCGGGTCGGCGGAGAAGTCCGCGCAGCTTCCGGAAACCGCCCTGGATGCCGCGCGGGAAGGCGAGCACGACGACGATGAGGATCACGCCGTACACCGCGAGCGGGAGGTTGTTGGCCACGTCGGTGTTCAGGTGCAGGACGTCGGCGAGATCCTCGGACCAGGCCTGGAAGTACACGAGCGCGACGGCGCCCCACAGCGCGCCCCACAGGGACCCGAGCCCGCCCAGCACCACCGCGGCCAGCAGGCTCAGCGACAGCGCGGGCGTGAACGAGCCGGGTGCGGCGGTGCCCAGCAGGAACGCCTGCAGGCCACCGGCGAGCCCACCGCACACCGCGCTGACCAGGAAGGCGAGGATCTTCGTGCGGCCGACGGCGATCCCGCTCAGCGCGGCGGCGACCTCGTCGTCGCGGACCGCGCGGAAGTCCCGGCCGAGCCGGCCGCGGACGATGTTCACCACCAGCACCAGCGCGAGCAGCACGCTGAGCCAGACGATCCAGGTCTGCCAGCGCAGTTCCGGGACGCCGACACCGGCCGGTCTGCTGTGGACGGTGAAGTTCAGCCCGTTGCTGCCGCCCAGGAAGTCGGGGAACTTCCGGGTCAGCGCGGGCAGCCCGACGGCCAGCGCCAGGGTCGCCCCGGCGAGGTAGGGGCCGCGCAGCCGGGCCGCCGCCGCGCCGGCCAGCAGCCCGGCGAGCCCGCCGGCGGCCGCGGCCAGCAGCAGGTCGGCCCACAACGGGAACGACGGCACGTGCTTCACCAGCAGCGCCACCGTGTAGGCGCCGATGAACATGAACGCGCCGTGCCCCAGCGACACCTGCCCGGTGAGGCCGGTCAGCAGGGTCAGCCCGGCCACCGCGACCAGGTAGTACCCGATGGTCGCGAGGCGCAGGTTGGTGAACTCGTCGGTGACCAGGGTCAGCAGCACGACCACCGCGAACGCGCCCAGCGCGGCGAGCGCGTGGACGAGCAGCGGCGGCATCGTCCGGCGTTTCTTCTCGGCGGCCACCAGGACCTCGGGTGGTTCGGTGCGCACGCTCATACCCGCCTCACCTTGGCCCGGCCGAACAGTCCGCTGGGCCGCAGCGTCAGCACGACCACCAGGATGGCGAGCGCGGCGATCGTCACCATCTCCGGTCCGAAGTAGCCGGACACATAGGACAGTCCGACGCCGAGGACGAACCCGCCGGCGATGGTGCCCAAGGGGTTGTCGAGGCCGCCGAGCACCGCCGCGGTGAGCGCGTACACGAAGACGCCGTCCAGCACGTTCGGGAAGAGGAACGGCGGGGTGGCCAGCAGCCCGGCCAGCGAGCCGACGGCCGCGGCCAGTCCCCAGCCGGCGGTGAGCATCAGCCCGACCCGGACGCCGAGGGTGCGCGCCACTTCGGGGGCGAACGCGGCCGCCCGCATCCGCAGGCCCAGCGGCGTGTACTTGAACACCACCAGCACCAGCGCGGCGATGGCGACGACGACGAGCACCACGAACAGGTCGTTGGCGGAGAACCGGCCGCGGAAGTCGAAGGCGTACGGGAACGCCAGCGGCTCGTTGGACCAGATCATGCCCGCGACCGCCTGCAGCACCAGCAGCAGCCCGAGCGTGACGATGATCGAGCTGAGCTCGGAGCGGTGCCGCAGCGGCCGGATGAGCAGCCGTTCGGTGGCGACGCCCAGCAGCGTCCCGGCGACGATCGCGACGGCGAACCCGAGCCAGTAGCTGCCGGTCGCCTTCGTCACCGAGTAGGCGAGGTAGGTGGAGATCAGGGCGAGGGCGGGTTGCGCGAAGTTCACCACCCGGGTGGCCCGGTAGATGATGACCAGGGCGAGCCCGAGCGCCGCGTACACCGCGCCGGCCGAGATCCCGCCGAGGGTCAGGTCGAAGAAGTCCTGCATACCGGACCGTTCACCTCCAATTAGGACGGTCAGAAACCCAGGTAGGCGTGGCGGAGGCCGTCGTCGGCCAGCAGTTCCGCCGCGGTGTCGACGGCCACCACCCGGCCGAGCGCGAGGACGTACCCGCGGTCGGCGATGGACAGCGCGGAGTGCGCGTTCTGCTCGACGAGCACGACGGTGAGCCCGGTGGAGGCCCGCAGGTCGCGCAGGATGCCCATGATCCGGGCGGTGATCAGCGGCGCGAGGCCGAGCGAAGGTTCGTCGAGCAGCAGCAGCGACGGCCGGCTCATCAGGGCCCGGCCGATGGCGAGCATCTGCCGTTCGCCGCCGGAGAGCGTCGAGGCGGGTTTCGCCGAACGTTCTTCCAGGGCCGGGAAAAGCTCGTACATCTCTCGGCGGGCGGCGGCCCGGTCGGCGCGGTCCCGCCGCCACAGCGCGCCCAGCCGGAGGTTCTCGTCGACGGTCAGCTCGGTGATGACGCCGCCGCCTTCGGGCACGTGCGCCACCCCGCCGCGGGCGATCCGGTCCGGCGCCAGCCCGGTGAGGTCCTTCTTGTCCCAGGCGATCCGACCGCCGCGGGCGGGGTGCAGGCCGCTGATGGTGCGCAGCAGGGTGGTCTTCCCGGCCCCGTTCGCACCGAGCACGGCGGTGATCCCGCCGCGTTCGACGGTGATGCCGACGCCGTCGAGCGCGCGGACCGCGCCGTAGGCCACGGACAGGTCTTCGATCTCAAGCACCGGACGCCTCCTCGGCGGGGTCGCCGAGGTAGGCCTCGGCCACGCGGGGGTCGGCCTGGATCAGCGCCGGCGGCCCGGTCGCGATCACCTCGCCGAAGTTCAGCACCACCACCTGGTCGCAGACCTGCATGACCAGGTCCATGTGGTGTTCCACCAGCACCACCGCCATCTGCCGCCGCAGCGAGAGGATCAGCGTCGAGAGCTCGACGAGCTCGGCGGACGACAGCCCGCTCGCGGGCTCGTCGAGCAGCAGCAGGTCGGGTTCGGCCACCAGGGCCCGCGCGAGCGCCACCCGTTTCCGCACGCCGTAGGGCAGCACGCCGGGCAGCCGGCCGGCGAGGTCGGCGATCCCGAGTTCGCCCAGGGTTTCCCGGGCCCGCCCGGCCAGCTCGGCTTCGTCGCGGGCCGAGCGGCCGGCGCCGACGAGGGCCGGCAACGCGCCGGTCCGGGCGTGCCGGCCCGCGCCGGCCATCACGTTCTCGAGGACCGTCAGGCCGGGGAAGAGCCCGAGGCCTTGCAGCGTCCGGACGATCCCGAGCCGCGCGAGGTGCTCCGGGCGGTGCCGGACGAGCGGGCGCCCCCGCCACAGCACCCGGCCCGCCTGGGGCCGTACGAAGCCGCAGACGACGTTGAACAGCGTCGTCTTGCCCGCGCCGTTGGGCCCGATGACCCCGACGACGGTGCCGGCGTCGACGCTCAGGTGGACGTCGTGCAGGGCGGTGAGACCGCCGAAGCGCACGGTGAGGCCGTCGACCACGAGCAGGTCTTCGCCGGGAAGCGCCATCGATGACTCTCCTATCCCACCATGTGGACAACGTCGTACCGCGCGGTCGGTATGAAGAGACTGGGCTGCGGCGGCGGTCGTGTCAAGGTGCGAATCACCGAAACCGGACGGGCACCCGGTGGTCTGAAAATTTCGGGATAACAGCCTTTGCGGAAACCCTTGGCCACAGACGAAAAGAGGGCGGGTGCGCGATGCGCACCCGCCCTCCGGCGACCGGTCGCCGGCTCAGCCGGTGCCGGTCTGCGGGGCGATCATCGAAGAGGCGTCGAGCTTCGTCTGGACCACACCCAGCTGCTGCAGCAGGTCCGGCACCCGCTGGATGCGGCGGGCGTCCAGGCTCGACCCGAAGGCGGGCATCACCATCAGGCTGGCGATGTCCTGGTCGACCTTGGCGTTGCGGACGACCAGCGGTTCGATCCGGGCCCGGTCGACCGCGGCACGGGTGGCGTTGAGCATCGCGCGCTGGAACGCCCGCATCGTCTTCGGGTGGTCCTGGACCCACTTGGCGGTGGCGCCGTAGCCGGTGAGCGGGAAGTTCTGGGTGCTGCCGCTGGCGGCGTCGATGACCGGGAACGCGCCCGCGGTCCGGGCGGCCTGGGTGAGGAACGGTTCCGGCTGGTAGGCCGCGTCGACCTTCCCCTGCGCCAGCGCGCCGCTCATCTCCGACAGCGGCATCGGCACCCACTGCACCTTGCCGGGGTCGACGCCGTGGTCGCGCATCACCGACCGGGTCAGCACGTCCGAAGCGGCGTTCTTCGAGCTGATGGCGATCCGCTTGCCCTGGAGGTCGGTCACCGTCTTGACCGGCGAGTTCGGCACGGTGACGACCTCGTTGCTGCGCGGGCTCGCCGACGTCCCGTCGGTCACCAGCTTCACGTCCGCGGAGCCACTGCTCTTGGCCAGGAAGAACAGGGTGTAGGTGGACAGCGCGAGGTCGTCCTGGCCGCTCGTCATCCGGCTGAGCGTCTCCTGCCCGCTGGCGCCGACGTCCGTCTGCACCTCGAGGCCCTCGGCCTTGAAGTACCCGCCCTCCTGGGCCAGCCAGAGCGGCGCGAGGTCGACGGTGGTGAGGATCGCGACCCGGATCGACGGCTTTTCGACGTCACCGGGAGCGGAGGAGCCCTTGAGCTGGCTGCACCCGGTCAGCAGGACGGCGAAAGCCAGGGCGAGCACGGCGAGCCGGCGTGTCGAGGCGCGATGAAGCATGCCACTCCTCGGAGAGAATTATGGGGACCACGGAATACGGCTCGTTCGGCCGTGATCAGCGGGACTGTAGATGACGATTTCCCGGGCCGCAAATGCGTTGCCGAGAAATATGTCCCGTCAGGTTCACGCGAAAGAGTGACAAGAAGGCGAACGGGTAACCTACTGACAGGACGGTCAGGAGGGCCGGAAAGAAACCGTCGTCACACGACCGGGTTTCGTGATCTTGCCACCGCAGGTAGTGACCTCGGGTTGCGCTGATCGTCGTAACGCCACCGAGTGGCGGCGCGACTGCCTGGCGTGACCTCCTCACCCGGCGAACCGGATCCCGCCGACGAGTTGATCAGGCGGATCGAAGAATCGACACCCCCCGGCTACCGGCACGTCGAATCCACGGTCGTCCACCGGGGCGAAAACGTCTACAAAACCGCGACCCTCTATTACGTTCCCGAACAAAGCGGCGACGGGCAGCTGATCCTGGTGGTCAATTCCTGGACACCGCGACCCGATTTCTCCGGGTTCGACCTGCGGCCCGGCGCGAGCGGGTGGACGTGCGAGGACGCCGACATCGCCGAACTGCACCGGTTCCTCTCGGGCCGTTTCGAGACCCCCGCGCCGGACGTCCCGCTCGCCGCCGTCATCCGTAAGGTCCAGACGGGCGAAGCGGACGCGGGCCAATTGGCCCAATTGGCGGAAGCGCTGGCGGACGCCCCGAACGCGGCCGGAGTCCTGGCCGCGCACGGCGCCGGGCAGGTGCTGCTCGACGGCATCCAGGCCGCGAAGCAGCGGGACGTCATCACGGCGCTTTCGGAAGTCGTCCGGGACCCGGCGGCCAAGGAGAACGAATTCCAGAAGATCCTCGAGGAAAGCTGGTGGATGTTCGGTGGAAAGTTCGTCGACAAGGCGAAGCGGCGGCACCTGACGGTGATGACCCAGCTCGACGTCCCGCTGATCCGCGCCGACGGCGCGCTCCACGTCGTCGAACTGAAACGGGCCTGCGTCCCGGATCTCGTCATCCCCCACCGGAACTACTTCGTCGTCGGCCCCGAAGTGAACAAGGCGGTCGGCCAGAGCATCAACTACCTGCGCGAATTCGACGAAGAACGCACCACGATCAAGGAGAAACTCGGCATCGAATGCCGCCGCGCGTTCGCCACGGTGGTCATCGGCGACCCGCAGCACGTGCCGGACCCCAAGGCCCGCGAGCACGTCCCCGACACGCTCCGGACGTACAACGCGCACCTCGGGCGCGTCGAGGTGATCACCTACGCCGACCTCATCCAGGGCGCGGAGAAGGCGCTGGAACTGGCGCCGTCGCCGGGCTAACCGCTGTTCGCGGCCTCGGCGGGGGTCGAGAAGCGGCGCAGGCCGGGCGTCACCGCGCCGACGAGCACCACCGCCAGCACGCACAGCACCCCGCCGCTGACCAGCGCGAAGGTTCCCGAAACGGCGCCCGCGACGAGCCCACCGCGCAGGTTGCCGACGTCCGGACCGGCCTGGCCGACGATCTGCTCGGCGGCCGCGACCCGGCCGAGCAGCGCGTCCGGCGTGGCCAGCTGGACGAGCGCACTGCGCGAGACCACGGAGACCGTGTCGGCCGCCCCGGCGAGGACGAGGCAGGCGAGGCCGAGCCACCGGTCCGGCGCCAGGCCGAACCCGGTCAGCGCGGCTCCCCACAGGGCCGACCCGGCGAGCATCACGCGGCCTGGCCGAGGCAGCCGCGTGAAGGTCCCGGAGAAGACGGACGCAACAACCCCGCCGACCGCGATGGCCGACAGGAACAGGCCGAGCGTGCGCGGATCGCCGGCGAAGCGTTCGGCGTTGACGAGCGGGAACAGGCTGATCGGCATGGAGAGGACGGTGGCGGCGAGATCGGTGAGCAACGCCCCGCGCACAACGGGCGTCCGCACGAGGAAGGCAAGCCCATCGACCACCCCCCGAAGCCCCGGCCGCGACGGCTCGCCATCGGGCCGCATCGCGGGCAGGCCGAAGACGCCGTAGAAGGCGAGGCAGAAGGTGAGAGCGTCGACGACGTAGCAGCCACCGACGCCGACCCACCCGAGAACGAGCCCGCCGAGCGCGGGGCCGAGCAGCATGGCGCTTTGGAAGGCGATCCGGTTCAGAGCGAGCCCGGCGGCCAGCTGGCCGGGCGGCAGCAGCCGCGGAACGAAGGTCCGGGCGGCCGGCCCACCACAGGCGACAAAGCACGACTGGGCGGCGACCAGTGCCAGCACCGCAACAACCGGAACGTCCCCCAGAAACCCCTGCACGGCAAGGAGAATGGAGCAGACGGCCTGCCCGGTGGTGGCAACGAGGGCAACCTTCCGCCGATCAACCCGGTCCACAAGCGACCCGCTGAACAGACCGAAGACGACAATGGGCAGAGCTTGCGCAAGCCCCACGGCCCCGGTCCACAGGGTGCTCCGAGTCAGTTCCCAGACCTGGAACATGACGGCAACAAGGGTCATCTGCGAGCCAAAGCCGGAGAAGACCCGCCCCAGCCAAAGCCGCCGAAAGGGCGGCGAGGCACGGAGCGGACCGAGATCGACGAAGGCGCGGGCCAGAGACACGGAGAGATTGTAACAGTGCTTATACATGACGGGTGAGCAGCAGGAAGCTTGTCATCGGAGGAGCTGGGTGGTCATCCCGTCGCCTGAGGCCGTGAAAATCGCTTTGAGCCGGGCCCGCAACCCACCGCGCAGAGCGGGCCGACTACGCAAGCTTGCGGGCCCGGCTC
>NZ_JBSFNC010000084.1:0-40986 GCF_053586895.1 Amycolatopsis sp. NPDC003731
TTTTGGGGGTTATTGTTTTTCTGACGTGACATCTACCGTTGGGGGGGGGGCCCGCGCTATTGACAAAGCCGGCACACCCCCCCCCGAATGAGTCATTCGCGACCTCGCCGGCCGGTGGTGGAGCCGCGAATGAACGCCGGCTCAGAACTCCGCGTGCGCCACGGCCAGCTCCACCGCGGCCCCCAGGTCGTTCACCCACCGGAAGCCGCGGTCCGCCAGGTGCGCCCAGCCCGGGCCCGCCGTGCCCACTTCGCACCCCAGGGTCCGGAGCCGCGCCGCCAGGAGGTCGTCGGCCGTTGTCGGGGCCATCGACCACAGCACCACCAGGACCGGGTTGATCCGGGCCGCCAGGTCCGCCACTGTCTCCGCCGGGACCAGCTGTCCCAGGTACGCCACCGGGACCGCCGCCTCGGCCAGCGTCGCCCGCAGGGCCTCGATCGGCAGCGAGTGCCTCTCCGCCGGGCAGCACGCCAGCAGCACCGGGCGGCCCGGCACCGCCGCCGGGAAGCGGCCGCTGAACCGCTCGAACGCCAGGGAAATCTCCGACGTCAGCGCCCACTCCGAGGCGAAACACGCGTCGCCGCGCTGCCAGCGGTCGCCCAGGCCGCGCAGGACCGGGGCCAGCACGTCGGTCCAGGCCGCCGCCGGGCCCAGGGTGCCCAGCGTTTCGTCCAGCAGGCCCGCCACCGACGCGTACCGGAGCTCGTCCGCGGCATCCGTCAGCTCGCGCGCGCGCCGCGAGGCCGGCACCTCGAGCCCGGCCGGGGCGTGGCCGAACGCCGCCTCGGCCGCCTCCCGGACCGGCATCCCGCGGGCGACCAGGCGCTGCATGTGCTGGAGGCGGCGGACGTCCGCGTCCGAATAGCGGCGGTGGCGCCCGGCGCCGGCGGGCGGCCCGATCCCGTACCGCGCGCTCCAGCTGCGCAGCGTCACCGGCGACACCCCGAGCAGCTCGGCGACCTTGCCGGGCGCCCAGGCCCCGGGCGGTGCGTCGTTGTCGGGTTCCACCGTGCCCCTTCGCCTCGCGGACCGCGAACTGCCGAAGTTTACCGATCCCCGCGGCGGCCGAACGGCGAAGACACGCAGGCCCCGGCGCCGGACGTCACGAGTGAATTCGCCCGCGGTTGGGTATTTCTGTCCCGGTGCCCGATGAGGAGTGAACCATGACCGAATCCACCGGCCCGACCGACGCCGGAGTGGTGATCGTCCGTCGCGCGGGCGAGCTCGACCTCGCTCGCACGCCCGAGCTCCGGGAAGCCCTGCTGGGGCCCATCCGCGCCGGCGCCCGCGGGGTCGTCGCGGACCTGACCGAAACGACCTACTGCGACTCGACCGTCTTCAGCGTGCTGGTCGAGGCCCACCGCGAGGCCACCGCCCGGAACGTGCCCTACGCCATCGCCGCGGAGGAGACCGCGGTCCACCGGCCGCTGCAGATCCTCGGCCTGGACGCGCTGCTGCCGCTGCACCCCGGGCTCGACGCCGCCCAGGCGGCCGTCGCGGGGCGGCCGCTGCGGCCGCGGGAGACCGCATAGGGGTGGCGATCACCCCGTCGGCCCTGGTCCGGGGCCTCCGCGTTCGCTAGCTTGACGGTGATCGCAGTTTTTCTGCGCCATCGCCGGGCGGCGCCGCGGGGAGCCGCCGGTCCGGCCCTTTCCAGGGGGATCCACCGTGTCCAGAACACCCCTGCGCGGGGTGAGACGGCTCTGCGCCGTGCTCGCCACCGTGCTCACCGCCGGCGCCTTCGTCGCACCGGCCGCCCACGCCGACGGGCCGTCGCTGCTCATCACCGCCTCGGTCGGCGCCGGGCCGCAGCTGGTCGCCAAGCCGTTCCCGATCACGCTGACGCTCACCAACACGACCGACCAGCCGCTGACCAAGGTCACGCTCTGGGACGAGCACCTCGCGGGCTCGTGGCTGTCGATCCAGGACTGGGCCGGCCTCGGCGGCAGCCCGCAGGCCGGTGTCACGATCGACGCCGGGGCCACCCGGACGTTCACGATCACCGCCGCCGTCTGGAGCTGGAACGGCGCGCCGCAGGACCGGTTCCGCGGGCCCGACGCCGAGGGTGGCGAGCTGGCCGTCCCGATGGTCGACCCGACGACGACGCAGGGCCCGGCATCCGGTGTGCTCTACGGCGACCGGAACGAGAACGGCGCCTTCGACGCGGGCGAGGGCCTGCCCGGCGCCATCGCCTACCTGTACGGCACGAGCTCCGGCAACCCGATCGAGGTCACCACGGACGCCGACGGCCGGTTCGCCTTCACCGGCCTGCCCGCCCAGCGCTACGGGATCTCCAGCCGGAACCTGCCGGACGGCTGGGTCTACGAGGCCGCCACCGAGCAGCGCCTCGACGTCGACGGCAGCGACCCCGGGCCGGTCGTCCAGCTGCGCGCGGTCCGGCCGTTCTCCGAGAAGCTGCACGCGACCGGCTCGTTCGACCGCGGTACCTACCAGGTCGGCGACAGCGTCCAGGTCACCTTCACGGTGACCAACGTCAGCGCCGGCGACCTGCACGGGATCACCCTCGGGTGCGACCGCTTCGGAGGCCCCGACCACCTGCTCGGGTGGGACGGCTGGAACGACATCACCGCCCCCGGCTCGTTCGACCTCGCCGCCGGCGAGACGCGGACGTTCACCGAAACCGGCACCGTGCCCTCGGCCGCCCCCACCTACGGCGGCTTCTACGCGGCCTGCGACTTCGGGATCGACCCCGGTCCGCTCGACGGGCGGCCCGAGGTCGACCTGTACGCCCACGTCGCGGCCCCGCCGGCCGCCACCGGTGGAGTGCTCTACCACGACGACAACGCCAATTACGCGGTCGACCCGGGTGAGGCGATCACCGGTGCGACGGCCGAGCTGGTCGACCGGGTCGACGGCGCGGTCACCGCGACCGCCGTGTCGGACGCCCAGGGGCACGTGGCCTTCGGGACCGTCCCGGCCGGCCCGTACATCGTGCGCATCGACGGCTGGCGCCCGTTCGGCGCGGACGGCGCGTCCGTCACCGTCGGCACCTGTTGGTACTGCGGGGAAGACTGGGCTCTCCGGTACCAGCGCTGACCTCGCCCGGTGGCCCGGCCGCGCGCCGGGTCACCGGGGGCGACGGCCGCTCCGGCGTCACGATCACCCCGACAGTGACGGAAAACTCGCCGAATTCCCCTGTCCGCCAGACTGCGCCACGGGCCCGGGAGGCCCTAGGGTTCGCATCATGAAGGTCGGCCTGCTCACCCGCGAATACCCGCCGGAGGTCTACGGCGGCGCCGGGGTCCACGTGGAGTTCCTCGCCCGGGAGTTGCGACCGCTGGTCGACCTCGACGTGCACTGCTGGGGCGCGGACCGCCCCGACGCCACCGGGCACACCGATCCGCACGGCTACCGGCAGCCGGCGTTCACGACCATGGACATCGCGGTCTCCATGGCGAACGCGCTCGAAGGCCACGACCTCGCGCACAGCCACACCTGGTACGCGAACCTCGCCGGGCACCTGGCGAAGATGACGCACGGCATCCCGCACGTCGTCACCGCCCACTCGCTGGAGCCGCTGCGGCCGTGGAAGGCCGAGCAGCTCGGCGGCGGCTACCGCGTCTCCTCCTGGATCGAGCGCGAGGCCTACGAAGCCGCGGACGCGATCGTCGCGGTCAGCGGCGGCATGCGCCGGGACGTGCTCGCCGCCTACCCCGCGGTGCCGCCCGAGCGCGTGCACGTGATCCACAACGGCATCGACACCACGCTCTACCGCCCCGACCCGGGCACCGAGGCCCTGGCCAAGCACGGCATCGACCCGGACCGGCCGTACGTGCTGTTCGTCGGCCGGATCACCCGGCAGAAGGGCGTCCCGCACCTCGTCCGGGCCGGCGCTTCGCTGGACCCCGGCGTCCAGCTGGTGCTGTGCGCGGGCGGCGCCGACACGCCCGAGCTCGACGCCGAGTTCCGCGGGCTGGTCGCCGAGCTGGAGAAGACCCGCACCGGCGTCCGCTGGATCCCGGAGATGCTGCCGCGCGGCGAGGTCGTGCAGCTGCTCACGCACGCCGCGGTGTTCGCCTGCCCGTCGGTCTACGAGCCGCTCGGCATCGTGAACCTGGAGGCGATGGCGTGCGGCACGCCGGTGGTGGCCAGTGACGTCGGCGGCATCCCCGAGGTCGTCGACGCCGGCCGCACCGGGCTGCTGGTGCACTACGACGAACAGGACCCGCAGGGGTTCGAGGCGGGACTGGCCGCCGCGCTGAACGAAGTGGTCGGCTCCCCGGAGCGGGCCGCCGCGATGGGCACCGCCGGCCGCGAGCGCGCGGTCGGCGAGTTCGGCTGGAAGGCGATCGCCGAGCGGACGGTCGCCCTCTACGAGGCGTGCGGGAGGTCGCTGTGAACAGCGAATGCCATGTCCTGGGCATCGTGCTCGCGGGTGGGGAAGGCAAGCGCCTGATGCCGCTGACGGCGGACCGGGCGAAACCGGCGGTGCCCTTCGGCGGCACCCACCGGCTGATCGACTTCGTGCTTTCCAACCTGGTGCACGGCGGCATCCGGCGGCTGTGCGTGCTGACGCAGTACAAGTCGCACTCGCTCGACCGGCACATCTCGACGACGTGGCGGCTGTCGTCGCTGACCGGCGAGTACGTCACGCCGGTGCCCGCGCAGCAGCGGCTGGGCCCGCGCTGGTACCAGGGCAGCGCCGACGCCATCCACCAGAGCCTCAACCTCGTCCACGACGAGAACCCGGAGTACATCGCGGTGTTCGGCGCGGACAACATCTACCGGATGGACCCGCGGCAGATGCTGGAGGCGCACATCGCCTCCGGTGCGGGCGTCACCGTCGCCGGCATCCGGGTCCCGCGGAAGGAGGCGAGCTCGTTCGGGGTCATCCGGACCACCGACGGCCTGCTGATCGACGCGTTCATGGAGAAGCCCGCGGACCCGCCGGGCCTGCCGGACTCGCCCGAAGAGGCGTACGTGTCCATGGGCAACTACATCTTCACCACGAAGGTGATGCTGGAAGCGCTCTACGCCGACGCCGAAAACGCCGCCTCGCACCACGACATGGGCCGCGACATCATCCCGGCGCTGGTCAAATCGGGCGAAGCCGCCGTCTACGACTTCAACACCAATGTGGTGCCCGGCGAAACCGAACGCGACCACGGTTACTGGCGCGACGTCGGGACCATCGACAGCTACTACGAGGCGCACACCGACCTCATTTCGACGCACCCGATCTTCAACCTCTACAACCGGCGGTGGCCGATCCTGGCCCACCCCGGCCAGCGGGCGGCGGCGAAGTTCGTCGAGGGCGGCTCGGCGAACCAGTCGATCGTCAGCAACGGCTGCATCATCTCCGGGGCCCAGGTGGTCGACTCGGTGCTCTCCCCCGACGTCATCGTCGAGCAGGGCGCGGTGGTGCAGGGCTCGGTGCTGCTCGACGGCGCCCGCGTCGGCCGCGGAGCGGTGGTGCGGCGGGCGATCCTAGACAAGAACGTCGTGGTCCCCGCCGGGGCGCACATCGGCGTCGACCTGGCCCGCGACCGCGGCCACTACCACGTCAGCGAGGGCGGCATCGTCGTGCTGGGCAAGGGGGAACGCGCGATCTGAGCCGCGCTCAGGAACGGGTGGCCGCCGAGATCCGCTCGACGACCTGCCGGGGGTCGATCCCCCAGCGCTCGGCGAGCTCGGAGATCGACGCTCCCGCCGCGTACTCGGCGGCGATCATGCTGTTGACGACGCCGGCCACGGTCCCCTCCTCGGCCACGGGTGCTCGGGCACCCGGGATGCTACATGTCCGTCGCGGACGGCGAACAACCTGCTGCACGTCACCGCGCGGATTTGTCCGGTTCCCGCGGCGGATTCGGCGGATTCGGCGGATTCGCCTTCGCGCGCGTCGCATTGAACACGGCGTCGAAGATCGGCGTCGGCTCACCGTCGTCGCGCTTCGGCCGCTCGTCACTCTTTTCCTCTCCCACGCGCCCAGTTTCTGCGACGACCGCCGATTCCGCTGGCACGAACCCGGAAAATCGCCCGGCCGGGGGATCTTGTTTTCGCGCTTTCCCGGTGCCGAAAAACGATTTCCCGCGCGCATTTCCGCAGATGCGGGGAATATCCCGGGCGGTCCGCGGATTGCACCGGGTATGAAGGCAGTCGTCTACCGCCGCCACGGCGGACCCGAGGTGCTGGAACTGTCGGAGCGGGCCGTCGCGGACCCGGGACCGGGCGAGGTGCGGGTCCGGGTCGTGGTGTCCGCGGTCAACCCCACGGACTGGAAGGCCCGCAGCGGGCTGCGCGCCGAGCCCGGCGCCGAAATCCCGGAAACCGTGCCCAACCAGGACGGCGCGGGCGTGGTCGACGCGGTCGGCCCGGACGTGACGGAGTTCGCCCCCGGCGACCGCGTGTGGCTGATCATCGCGGGCGCGTACGGGCCCGCGTCGGGGACGGCGCAGGAGTACACGGTGCTGCCGGCCTCGAAGCTGGTCCGGCTGCCGGACGGCGCCGGGTTCGACGAGGGCGCCGGCCTCGGCATCCCGGCCCTGACGGCCCACCGCGCGCTGACGGTCGCCGAGGACGGCCCGGCCCGGCTCTCCCCCGGAGCGTTGACCGGTCGCACGGTCCTGGTCAGCGGCGGAGCGGGTGCGGTCGGCAACGCGGCCATCCAGCTCGCCCGCTGGGCCGGAGCGACGGTGATCGCGACCGTCAGCAGCGCGGAGAAGGAGGCACTGGCCCGGGCGGCCGGGGCGCAGCACGTGCTGCGTTACCCCGACTCTTCACTGGGCGCGCAAATCCGCTCGGTCGCTCCCGATGGCGTGGATCTGGTGGTCGAGGTGGCGATGGGGGTCAACGCGAAGCTGCACACGGAGGTGCTGCGGCCGAGGGGCACGGTCGCGACGTACGGCGACGACCGGGGCACCGGGACGGTGAGCCTCGACTTCGGGACGAACCTGTGGCTGAACGCGCGGTACCAGTTCCTGGTGCTGTACACGGTGGGCGAGGACAAGCTGCGCGCGGGCGCGGAGGACATCACGGCGGCCATGGCCGAGGGCGCGTTGCGGCTCGGTGAGGACCGCGGGGTGCCGCTCCACCGCTTCCCGCTGGCGGAAACGGCGAAGGCGCACGCGGCCTCGGAGGACGGGATCACGGGGAAGGTGCTGATCGACGTCGGTCCGGCCGACTGAGCCGGGCGGGCTGCACGCGTCCTGACCGGCTTTCCTGTCACGAGACCGGAAAGCCGGCCAGGACTTTGCGGCCTCCGCCGGCCGCCGGTCCGCGACCACGGCCGGTGGCAGGTCGTCGAGTTCAGCCGTCGATGCGCAGGCCGCGGCGCAGGGCGTCGACCTCGTCGGCGAACATGCGCCGGGAGATCCCGGCCGTTTCGACCATCGAGGAACCGTGGAAGGTGCCCGGGTAGTGCCTCAGGTCGACGGGCACGCCCGCGTGGGCGAGCCGCTGGGCGTAGGCGATGCCCTCGTCGCGGAGCGGGTCGAACTGGCAGGTGGTCACGAACGCGGGCGGCAGCCCGGCCAGGTCGGTGGCCCGCGCCGGGGCGGCGTAGGGCGAGACGTCCGCGCCGCCCGGTTCCGCGCCGAGGTAGCTCGTCCAGCTGTGGATGGCGTTGGGCCGGTTCCAGATCGGCGTGTCGGTGTAGTCCCGCATCGACGGGGTGTCCAGGCGGTCGTCGAGTTCCGGGATGCCGAGGTACTGGAAGCAGAGCTGGGGGCCACCGCGGTCGCGGGCCAGCAGCGCCACCGCGGCCGACAGGCCACCTCCGGCGCTCTCGCCGGCCACGCCGAGGCGGGCGGGATCGATGCCCAGCTCGTCGGCCTTGGCCGCGACCCAGGCCAGGGCGGCGTAGCAGTCCTCGACGGGGGCCGGGAAGGGGTGCTCGGGGGCGAGCCGGTAGTCGACCGAGACGATCACGATGCCGAGCTCGTCGACCAGGCGCAGCAGGGCGGGGTGGAACATGTCGAGATCGCCCATGACGAACCCGCCACCGTGGATGTAGAGCAGCCCGGGCACGGCGGAGGTGCGGTTCGCCGGAGAGTAGATCCGCACGGGGACATCGGGCACATCGGACGGCCCGGGCACGGCGATGTCCTGCACGTCGACGGGGTTGGCGGGTTCGTAGGACGGCAGGATTTCGCTGAGCTGCCCCATCGAGGACCGCGCGGCCACGAGCGAGGCGTGGTCGGTGAGGGTGACGGCGGGGAGCATGTCGAGCCAGGGCAGCAGCTCGGGATCGATGGCGTAGGTCATGCTCCGATCATCGGCGCCGGCCGTCCGGCCGGGCCACCGCCACGCGGCGGGGGTTGCGGGGAGGAACCTCGCCACCCGGCGGAGGGGCACGTGAGCGGGGTCGGCGCAGGCCGACGCGGTTGGCGGGCCGAAGTCGCGCGGGGGTCGGCGCCCTTGCGGTGTCGGCCGGGCGCTGGTGGGTTGGGAGCGCGGGGTCCGGCGGCAGGGCGCTTGGTGAGCGGAGGCCGACGGGGGTTGGCGGCCTTGCGGTGTCGGCCGGGCGCTGGTGGCTTGGGCGCGCAGGGTCCGGCGGCGCTTGGTGAGCGGACCGGCGGGGGTGGGCGGCCTTACAATGTCGGCAGGGCGCTAGTGGATCGGGCGGGCGGGTCCAGCGGCAGGGCGCTTGGCGGGCGGAGGCCTTGCCCGGCCGGACCTCGCTCGCCGTCGCGGTGCGTTGCCTGGGCAGAGCTCGCCATCCGGTGGTGGGCGCGCCTATCGTGGCGGGATGAAAGGCCTGCTGCTGCGGCTGTCCGGGCTCGATGCCGACGCCGAGAACGCCGTGCGGGTGATCGGGTTCTTCGACCGCCTGATCACCGGCCGCTCCGGAGTCGATGCTCTGGTGCGCAGCACCGCCGAGCTCGCCGGGTGTCCCGTCGGCGTGCATGCTCCCGGCCGGGGCCTGTCGCTGCGGGCGGCGCCGGGCCACGACGTCGTCACCCCGGGTGCGGCGCCGGTGGGCGCCACCGCGCGGACGCTCGAAGGCGGCGTCGTCGTGTGGGTGGCGCGGGACGGTGCGCCCCTCCCCCTCGATGACATGCTGCTCGAACGGTTCGCCATCGCCGCCGCGATCCTGCTGGAGCACTCCGGGGTGCCGCGGCCCGAACTCGGGGATCCGGCGCTGGTCGAGCTGGTGCTGTCCGAGGACACCGGCACCGTCGAACGGTCCCGCGCCCTGCACCTGCTCGGCTTCGGCCCCGCGACCCGGCTGCGGGTGCTCGCGGGCAGCGGCGTCGACGCGCTCGCGGGCCGTTCGGCGCGGCTGGGTGGGGTGCGGGCCGTCCTGCTGCCGGGCGAGGTCGCCTCGCTGCCGGAGGGCGCCCGCGCGGGTGTCGGGCCGGCGGGGCCGGCCATCGAGGTCGCCCGTTCGTGGACGGCCGCCCGGACGGCGCTGCGGTTCACCTCCGCGGCGGAGCCGGTCGTGTGGTGGGAACGGCTCGGCGGGCTGGCCGCGCTCGCGGACAAGCTGGCCCCCGCGGAACTCGCGGAGCAGGCCGACGTCCGGGCCCTCGACCGCCTCGCGGCCGAACCCCACGGCGCGGACACACTGGCGGCGTTGGACGCCTTGTGCGCGACGGGTTCGGCCCGCAAGGCCGCCGCGGCGCTGCACCGCCACCACAGCACGATGCCGGCCCGGCTCGCCCGCGCGGAAGCGGTGCTGGGCTTCGAGGTCGACTCGCCGGCCGGACGGTTCCGCCTCCACCTGGCCCTGGTGCTGCGGCGCCTGCGGGACAACGCCGACCTCGGCTGACCCGCCCCGAGCGGACCCGGCAGCTCCGGGACAACGCCCGAGCCAGACCCCCGGAGGGCACCCCGCCAGGTCCGCACCGTCCTCAGTGGACCCGGCAACCCGGGACAACGCCCGCCTCGGCCGACCGTCCCGAGTGGACTCGGCGAGCTCCGGAACAACGTCGACCCGGCGTCCACCGGTCCGCACCGGACTCAGCCCACCCTCGACGGCCGGCGTGACCGGCGCACCAGGTCCTCCGCCGCGGCCGGCCATTCCGGGTACCCGAACGAGAATCCCGCCTCCGTCAACCGGCCCGGGATCACGCGGCGGCTCTTCAGCAGCAGTTCCGTGTCGCTGCGGAGGACGAACGCGCCGATCTCCGCCATCCACTTCGTCGCCGGCAATCCCACCGGCATCCCCGCCGCCGCTCGCAGAGCGCGCACGAAGTCGCGGTACGGCAACGGTTGCGGGGCCGCCAGGTTCACCGGGCCGCTGATCTCCTCCCGCTCGACCAGGAAGCCGATCGCGCGGACCAGGTCGTCTTCGTGGATCCACGACATGTACTGCCCGCCGCCCGCGACCGGGCCGCCGAGGCCCAGGCGCGTCAGGCGCAGGAGCATCGCCAGCGCTCCGCCGGGCTCCGGGCTCATCACCATCGCCGTGCGCAGCGCCACCTTGCGGGTGCCCGGGGTCTCCGCCTCGCGCTGCTCGCGTTCCCACGCCTTGGCGATGTCGACGCTGTACGACCAGTAGGCCGGCACGTCCGGCTCGTCGCCGCCCAGCACTCCGGTGATTTCGTCGTTCGGCGCGTCGAACCGGTGCGCGTAGATCGTGGCCGTGCTCATCTGCAGCCACACCCGCGGCGGCCGGGCCGCGCGGGCGATCGCGCCGCCGACCACCCGCGCCGAGTCGACGCGGGAGTTCCGCATCTCGCGCAGGTTCGCCGGGGTGTACCGGCAGTTCACCGACCGGCCGGCCAGGTTGAGGACGACGTCGCTGCCGTCGACCTCCGCCGTCCAGGGCCCCGGGCCGCGGCCGTCCCAGAGGACGTGCCGCACGCCCGGCTCCGGCCGGGCCTCCCGCCGGGTCAGCACCACGGTCTCGTGCCCCTGCTCGACCAGCGCGCGGCTCAGTACCCGGCCCAGGTGGCCGGTGCCGCCCGGAATCACAACCTTCATGTTCTCGACCGTACCGCAGGAGTTGAACATGTTCAATTATGACTGGGAGTAATCACCGTAATGCGAGCCTCAACCGCCACCCCAAGAGGCGCCAAGACCACCGAAGACCCCTTCGGAAGATCACGAGGAGGTCTCCGCCATTCGGCCGAACGGGTCTGGAAAACCACAGGTCACACTCCTGCATCGGATCTTTACCCGCTGGGGAGGACGTCACATCCCGCGCGCGTAACACGACGGGCTGCCGCTGACAAGGGACCTCGGACCTTCGCAGTCGGGCCGGTCGCCCGGGGAGAAGATCGCCGGGGAGTTCGCACACTCATCGTGACGGTCCACACCGGACCAGCCGGACCGCGACCGAGCCCGGCCTTCCCGACGGAACAGCTCCCAGGAGAACCTCATGCGCAAGATCAGCAAGCGGTCCGCGATCGTCCTCGGTGCCGCCGGAGCGGTGGTCGTCGCCGGTGTCGCCTACGCGGCCTGGACGAGCACCGGCAGCGGCACCGGCTCGGTGTCGTCGACCACGTCGGTCAATTCGACGATCACGCCCGCGGGCTCCGGCAACGCCCTCTACCCGGGCGGCGGCACCGACTTCACCGTGACCGTCGACAACCCGAACAGCTACCCCGTCGTGGTCACCGGGATCAGCGCCGGCTCCTCGAACGCGGTCAACGGCTGCGCCGCGGGCACCGTCACGAGCGCCGTCCCCGCGGACACCACCGGCACCATCGCGGCCGGTGGCTCCAAGACCTACACCCTGCACGCGACGATGAACGCCAACGCCACAGACGCCTGCAAGAGCCAGACCTTCGTGCTGCCGCTCACCGCCACCCTCGCCTCGAACGCCTCCTGAGCCACGGCGGGGCGGTGCGCCAACCACCGCCCCGCCCTTCCCCGAAAGGACCCCGATGTCCAGGTGGCGGAGCGGTGTTCCGGCGGGCGCGCTCGCGGCCGTCGTGGTCACGTGGTTCGCGATCGGCCCCGCCCCGGTGGCGAACACCGCGAACGGCAACGGCATCAAGCAGTTCGGCATCGCCGACGTGCCCGGCCGGGCCACCGCGCTGGTGCCCGGCGCGACCGGAACCCGGTGGATCCGGCTGGCCAACGCCGAGAACTTCCCCATCCTCGTCCAGACCGTGACGGCCGCGGTCGGCAAACCCGTCGACAGCCGGGGCCGCCCGGTCCCGGCCTGCCCGGCGGCCTCGGTGCAGGTCGACCCACTCGCCCGGCCGGTGACGGTGCCCCGTGACGGCACCGCCGACGTCGCCCTCACCACCCGCATGCTGCCCGGCACCCCCGAGGCGTGCCGATCGCTCACCTTTCCCCTAACGTACACAGGAACGGCGGTCAAGCCATGAAGAACCCGACCCTGCGCCGCGTGCTCGTGGTCACCACGGTGGTCGGCGCGACGCTGGGCGGCGGGATCGCCGTCGCGGCGTGGACGAGCTCCGGTTCCGGGGCGGCGAACGCGAAGGCCGGAACGGCGGCCGCGCCGACGACCGGGACGGTGCCGGCCTCGGCCCTCACGACCGGCCCGCTCTACCCCGGCGGTCCGGTGGGCGACGCCAAGATCCTGGTCGGCAACCCGAACCCGTACCCGGTCAAGGTCAGCACGATCGTGGCGAACGGGACGCCGACGGGAGCCAACGGCACCGGCACCTGCACGACGACCGGCGTGAGCTGGACCGCGCAGTCGCCCAACGCGCCGGTGCCCGCGGGCGGAAGCACGACCCTCACGCTGACGGGCGCGGTCTCGATGAGCACGGCTTCCGACGACGGCTGCCAGGGCGCGGTGTTCACGATCCCGGTGACGGTCACGGTGGTGAGCGGATGAGCGCGCCCCGGGTGGTCTTCGCGGCCGCGATGGTGGCGGCCGCGTGGACCACGGTGATCACCGGCTTGACCGCGATCGGCGCGGCGCGAGCGGAGGCGGCCTGGCTGAAGTCCGGCTCCGGCGCCGGATACGCGGCGGCGCTGAAGCTGCAGACGCCCGGCCAGCCGGTCGTCGACTCGGCGAAGTGCAACAACGGCAACGGCAGCGGTCCCTCGGCCACGCTCCACTGGACCTACCCGACCCCGTTGCCGCCCGGGTTCGAGCTCCTCACCGCGACCACGGCGGGCGGCCCGGTTTCCACCGCGGGCACCGCCACGACCACTTCGGCCACCATCCCCCTGCCCGGCAACAACAAGGTCTACGTGAGCGTGCGCGCCACGGCCGGTTCCTGGAAGGGGACGCGATCTCCGGAGGTGGCCGCCTGCTGATTCCGGAACACCCCTCGAACCCTGCAACGCAAAGGAAAGAACCATGCTCGAAAGACTGCGCGCCGTCCGCGCCCACGATCCGCTCGCTTGGCCGTGTCGCACGACGCCCAGCAGAGCTCGGCGTTCTTCGCCCAGGACGTCGCCGCGGTCGGGCTGCGCGACTACTCGGGCCAGGTCGCGAACGGCCAGGTCCCGTACTCGCCGTCGATCCAGGTCGGCGCCGCCTACGACAGCGGCGGGCAGGTGTGCGGCACGGCCGCGACGCCGGTTTCGGTGGTGCGCCTGCTGTCCGACGACTGGGACACCGGCCCGCCGGTCGCGACCCGGCGGACCGCAATCGTCGCCTACTACCTCGCCGGGACCGAGCTGCACCGCCTGCGCTGCCTGGATTCCGCGGCTTCGTCGGACTCGGTCGTCGCACACCACGTCGCCCCGGGCACACCCGCGATCACCTGCTCGAGCCCGTGCACCGCCGCGGCCGTCCCGCTGTGGGTGAAGTTCACCTTCACCGCCGTGGCGCCCCGCGCCGACCCCTACCCCATCACCCTGTTCGGGCAACGGAGGCAGACATGACCCGCCGGTGGAAGGGCGACGACACCGGAGCCGCGCTGCCGCTGGTGCTCGTGCTGGTCACGGTGATCGCGGTGGTGCTCGGCGCGCTGCTGTCGTTCGCCGACACCAGCGTCCGCACCACGGTGAACCTGCGCGACCAAGCAGCGTCCGCCTACACGGCCGACGGGGCGCTGCAGGCGGGGATCAACGCGATCCGCACCAGCACGTTCACCGGCGCGGCCGGCGAACACTGCTTCGGCGCGTCGGACACGCTGACGCTGCCGAACTTCGGCGGCGCCGGCTCGGCCGCCGTGTCGTGCACCGCCGATCCGGCGAAGGTGCAGATCCAGTGCCCGTCCCTGAGCGTGTGCAACCGGCCGGGCAACGCGATCCTCACCCTCGGGACCGGCGGCGAGGACGGGCTCAACATCCAGCAGCCGACCGGGTCGACGTTCAAGGTGCACGGCATCGTGTACTCGAATTCGAACATCCGCGTGGTCAACGGGGCGCTCGACACGAACACCGCGGTGTACGCCCGCGGCGCCTGCTCGGGCACGATCCGGAGCACGCCCGCGGCGTCCTGCGGCTACGGCGGGTCGAGCCTCGGCGCGGACCCCGGCTACGCGCCGGCGTTGACGTCCGTACCGCCGCGCCAAGCGCTGCCGCCGTGCACCAAGTCCGGCTCGCTGGTGACGTTCCAGCCCGGGTTCTACGACGACGCGGCCGGGCTGTCGGCGATGATGTCGAGCAGCAGCAAGTGCAAGGACAGCACGTTCTGGTTCACGCCCGGCACGTACTACTTCGACTTCCGCAACAGTGCTCCGGTCCGGCCGCCGTCACTGCTCGCCGGCGAGGACGTGTGGACGATCGACAACGGATACGTGGTCGCGGGCACGCCGGTGGACGAGAGCGGGCGGATCATCGCCAAGCCGCCGGTCCCGGCGAAGATCCCCGGGGCCTGTGACAACCCGATCGACGACGCGAAGGCGGTCGGCGTCCAGTTCGTCTTCGGCGGCGACAGCCGGCTGGCGGTGAAGGCGGGCCAGGCGGAGATCTGCGGGACCTACAGTGCGGACCGGCCGCCGGTGGCCGTGTACGGCCTGACCTCGGGCGCGGAATCCCCGGTGACGGCGACGCTCGTTCCCGGTTCGGTGACCGGAGGCTTCACCGGTACGGCCGCCTCTCTGTCCACAGTGGACGGAACCGGTGCGGCCTGGGTTTCGCCGGGCAAGGGTGGCGGCAGTGCCGCACTGACCGCGACCGGCTTCGCCCCCGCCGCGGTGCCGCCCGCCGGGACGATCCTGACTTCGGCGAAGATCCGCGTCACCCACCGCAACGACCAGGGCGCGAACAAGGACACCCGCACCGCCCAGTTCACTCCCGCGGGCAGCTCGCCGATCACGCTGAGCTTGTCCACGCCGAGCGATGGCACGCCCGCGACCGACGTCACCGACGTGACGAACCAGCTGGCGCAGGCGGTGTACGACGGCACCTTCAGCGGCGGGCAGCTGAGCTACGGCGTGACCGTGAAGCACGAGGGCACGGAACTGGTGGATGCGCTGCAGCTGGAGCTCACCTACACCCCGCCCGCGTTGCGTGCGGAAAGCGGGTGCACCCAGCTGACGTACAGCAGCAGCGCGGCGTGTGCGCTGGTCACGACGGTGAACAACTCCGGGAACCGGTTCTACGTGCAGGGAACGACGTACGCGCCCAAGGCCGTCCTGGACGTCACGCTGAACAACGCGACCGAGCCGATCTTCCGCTTCGGCGTCATCGCGCGGTCGTTGTGGGTGAAGGAGACCGGGAGCGTGACGTTCACCGGGGCGGTCATCGAGGTGCCGGACGACTCGCCCGGGTTCGTCTTCGGGGTCTACCTCTCGGCGTACGTGTGCCCGGGGTCGGCCACCTGCGCGCCGGGTGGTGTTCCGGCCGCCCGGGCGCGGGTGGCCTATGTGGACGGTGATCCGACGAATCCGGTGCCGGGAGCGCGTCAGGTGTCGGTGCTGAGCTGGTCGGGGAACCGGTGACCGGTCAGGCCAGCCCGGTCAGCCGCTGGTAGGCGTCGCCGAGCGGGCCGGCCGCGAAGATCGCCAGGAGGGCGGCGGCGATCATGAACGGCCCGAACGGCAGCGCGGTCTTGCGGCCGCCCTTGCCGGTGGCCAGCACGACGACGCCGGCGAGGGCACCGAGCAGGAAGCCGCCGAACGCCCCGATCAGCAGCGTCCCCCACGAGAGGTAGGCGAGGATCCCGCCGAGGAGGCCCGCGAGCCGGACGTCGCCGAAACCCATGCCGGCCGGGTAGGCCAGCGCGAGGAGGAGGTAGAAGGCGAACAGCGCGGCGCCGCCGATGCCGGCGCGGGCGAGCGACCACCAGTCGCCGCGGTACCAGGCCGACGCCGTCAGCAGGACCACCAGGACGGGGTAGGACGGCAGCACGATCGCGTTCGGCAGGCGACGGCAGTCGAGGTCGATGAGGGCAAGCGCGATGCCGATCGCGCCGAAGTAGAGGAAGGCGGGCAGGTCCGGTGGGTCGAGCCGCAGGGCCAGGAGCGCGAAGAGGACTGCGGTGGCGAGCTCGACGAGGGGGTACCGGACGCTGATCCGGGTACCGCAGGCGGCGCACCGGCCGCGCAGCACGAGCCAGCCGAAGACGGGGACGTTGTGCCGGGCCTTGATGGCCTGCCCGCAGCCGGGACAGCGCGACGGCGGGCGGACCACTGACTCGCCGCGCGGCACCCGGTGGATCACGACGTTGAGGAACGACCCGACGACCAGGCCGAGCACCGCCGCCGCCACGACCAGCACCGCCATCGGCTCCTCCGGGGTTAGGACCGCCGCCGATCTTGCCGGACCCACCCCCACCCCGCGACCGGACACCACCCGCCCTGAATCCTCCGATGGACGACACGCGTACCCAGCCGGACGACACGCCGGCCGCCCGTGTCGACCCTCGAATCACGCGTGTCGACCCTCGAATCACGCGTGTCGTCCATCCAGGTACGCGTGTCGTCCGCGCAGGTACGCGTGTCGTCCATCCAAGTACGCGTGTCGTCCGCGCAGGTACGCGAGTCGTCCACCCAGGTACGCAAGCCGACCGCCTGGGTATGCGAAGCGGCGGCCTGGGGCGGGGCGGGCGGTGGTGGGGCGGGCGGCGATGGGCCGCGCGGCGGCGGGCTGGCCGCGCCGTGCGGCGGCGAGTTGGGCGGGCCGGGTACGAGGCGACGGGCTCGGCGGCGGGTCCGGTCCGTGTGGCGGTGGGCTCGGCTGGCGGCGGCAGGCGGGGTGCGCGGCGGCAGGTTGGGGCGCCGTGGCAGGCCCGGAGGTGCGGCGGCGGGTCCGGCACGTGTGGCGGTGGGCTCGGCAGGCCGGGGTGGGCGGCGAGCCGGGGTGGGCGGCGGGCTGGGTGGGCCGGCCGCGGCAAAAGCACCCCGGGGGTGGACGTGCGGGCCTACAGTCTTGGAAATGACCGCCGCTGCCGGGTTGAAGGTTGTTGCCGGGGTGGATGGGTCGGCCGAGTCGCTTGATGCCGTCCGGTGGGGTGCTCGGGCCGCCCGGCTTCGGGGTGCTCCGCTCGAGATCGTGCACGCCCTCGATGTCTCCGCGCTTCTCGCCGGGGGTGTTGTGCCTCCGCCCGAGGAGATGGTCGATGCCCTGCGGGCCCGCGGGCGCCGGGCGCTGCGGACCGCCCGGGAACTCGCCGCCGCGCAAGGGGTGTCCGACGCCGCCACGCGGCTCGATCCCGACCGCGCCGCACAGGCGCTGGTCGAGGCCTCGCGGTCCGCCGCGCTGCTCGTCGTCGGGTCGAGCGGGCACGGCAGGCTCACCAGCCTGCTCGCCGGGTCGGTCGCCGCCGCCGTCGGGACGCATGCTCGGTGTGACACCGTCGTCGTGCGCGGGGACAGCTGGGACGAGCCCGGCGCCTCCGCGCGGCCCGTCGTCACCGGGATCGACGGCAGCGACGCCGGTGGCCGCGTCCTGGCGACCGCCGTCGCCGAAGCGCGAGCGCGGCGGGCTCCGCTGATCGTCCTGCACGCCTGGGCGGACAGCCCGCCGCCGCACCGGGATCCCCGGTGCGTCACCGAGGCCGGGCGCCGGCTGCTCGGCGAACGGGTGGACGCCCACGACACCGGGGACGTCGCCGTCGAGCAGATCGTCGTCCACGCCCATCCGCGCAAGGAACTGCTCGAACGCAGCGGCGCCGCCCAGCTGGTCGTCGTCGGCGACCGCGGCCGCGGCGGTTTCCCCGGGCTGCTGCTCGGCTCCACCGGGCAGGCCCTGCTGCACCACGCCGCCTGCCCCGTCCACCTGGTCCGCACCACCACCTGAAGGGAAGCGGAACGGAAGCGGCACCGGGCAGGATCACAAGATGCGAGAGGGAGGAAGAAAGATGAAGACTGCGGTACAGGCCGGGCTGGTCGCGTTGCTGGCCGGCACGACGGTGCTGGTGGCCCCGGCCGAGGCGGCGACGATCGTCCAGCGGACGGCCATCTGCAAGGCGGGCGGCTTCAGCGGCACGTTCACGCTCCGGTACGAGACCGACGGCAGCTACCACCGCATCCTCAGCGGGTACACCACGTCGGGCCCGTACATCGGTGACGTCGCGGGCAAGGTCTCCCTGCGGATCTCCTACCGCGCCGGCTCGGCGACGCACACGGTGTACTCCCAGACGGCGGCGACGACCGGGAACACCACCTTCACGATGCCGTCGACCACCGCCGTGCCGACCATGTACGCGGGCACCGCGGCGGCGACCTTCGACAACGGCACGAGCTCCTGCACCGCGACGGTGCCGATCAGCTAGCCGCCTGTTCGAGGGCCGCGCGCAGGATCGCGCGGGCCGAACCGGCGAGGACCTCGGCCGCCTGGGGGCGGTCGAGGCCGCCGATGTCGGTGAGCCACACCAGGGACTCGATGCCCGTCGCCGAGCGGATGGCCACCGCCAGCGCGTGGACGTCCAGCGTGTCCGCCAGCGGGGCCAGTGCCTCCTCGATCCAGCGGATCGCCCGGCCGCGCCGCAGCACCGGTTGCGGCGCGCCGGGCTCCAGGGACAGCCTCAGCTGTGCACGCAGCTGGGGCTCCCAGCGCAGGGTGAACTCGAGGAACGCCCGCATCACCAGGTCGAGGCGGGCGACCGGGTCGGCGGGCGCGTCCGGGGGCAGCAGGCCCGCGTCGCCGGAGATCTCCGGGTACGCGGCCAGCAGCAGCGCGCGCTGGTTCGGGAAGTACCGGTAGGCCGTGGTGCGGGAGATCCCGGCCGCCTCGGCGGCGTCCTCGACCGTCGGGGAAACGCCGTTCGCGAGCAGTTCGTGCGCCGCCGCGACCAGTGCCGCGCGCGTCCGGCCCTTCTGCCGGCTCCGGCCCGTGGACTCATACGGTACCTCCATGCCATCATGGTACTCACGTCCCACGAAGGAGGCGGCCATGACCGGTGACCCGGCCGAAACGAATCCCGAGCTGTACCGCGTGGTCTTCGAGAACGAGCGGGTGCGGGTCCTGGAGTACCAGGACACCCCCGGCGACCGGACCGCCCCGCACCGCCACCCCGACACGGTGATGGTCACGCTGAGCGCGTTCAGCCGCCGGATCTCCGCCGGCGGCCGCGAGGTCGGCGTCGAACTGCCCGCCGGTGCGGTGCGCTGGGTCGCGGCCCAGGAGCACGCGGGCGAGAACGTCGGCGCCACGCCGACGCACGCGATGTTCGTCGAACTCAAGGAGCCCCGCCCCGGCGGCGCCGTCGCGGGCACCGCCCTGGGCCCCGGCGGACCGTGACCCGGGGCGGTTCCGTGGTTCAGCAGCTCGAGTGCTGGATGGTCTTGAAGATGTTGACAGCGCTGAAGAGCGACGCGTCGTAAGTGAAGTGCTTCGTCCAGAAGTAGCGCGGCGGCGGGTTGCCGTCGTCCATCCGCGGGCTGTCGAACGTGCCCGCCGAGAACAGCTTCGTCCCGGCCGTGGTCTTGAAGTCGAAGCTGGAGTGCCAGACGTCGCCGGAGTGCGTCTGGAACGTCAGCGTCGTCGCGCTCCAGTCACCCGTGCCGTCCGACCGGATGATCATGGTGCCGTTGTCCTGCTCGCAGTCTCCGACGTGCAGCTGACCCCAAGTGGCACTTTTCACCTCGAGGACCGCCGCGGTGTGCGCCGGCGCGGCGCTCGCCGCCGGCGCGCCCGCGAGCACCGCCGCGCCCGTCGCCGCGAGGGCGAAAACCGGTGCGAGACCCCGAATCATGCGTTTCATGGACTTCCTCCCGAAGAACCGGTGGCCGCGGACCCTCCCGGTCCGCGCCTGCCGAGCCTCGCAGTGCCCGTCGACAATCCATCGACAGTTCGTCGACGCAGGTTCACTCGGGCGTCGGATGTATCCCACGGCGTCCGGCCCGCTCCTGTACGCCGGAGCGCGCGGGATAACCGCGTCGCGGAGGGGCGGGCATGGGCGGGGTGGACCTCGGGGTGCTGGGACCGTTCGAAGTGCGGCTGGACGGCGAGCCGCGGGACGTCGGCGGCCCGCGCCTGCGGACCCTGCTGGCCGTGCTGACGGCGGAGGCGGGCCGTGTGGTCAGCGTTCCCGCGCTCAGCCGCGCGCTGTGGGGCGAGAAGGCTCCCGCACACGCGGACCGCACGGTGCGGACGTACCTCTCGCGGCTGCGCGGCACGGTCGGCGCGGAGGCGATCCGCACCCGGCCGCCGGGATACGCCCTGCACCTCGCGCCGGAGGCCCTCGACGCCGCGCGGTTCGAACAGCTCGCCGCCGAGGGACGGCGGGAGCTGGCCGCCGGGGAGCCCGCGGCCGCCCGGCAGCGGCTGGCCGCCGCGCTGGACCTGTGGCGCGGCCACACCGCCTACGAGGAGTTCGGCGACGTCGAAACCCTGGCGGCGGAAGGGATGCGGCTCGACCGGCTGCGGCACAACGCCGTCCAGGACCGGATCGACGCCGACCTCGCGCTCGGCGAGGACACCGGGCTGATCGCCGAGCTGGAAGCGCTGACCGCCGCGTTCCCCGGCCACGAACGGCTGTGGGGGCAGCTGATGACGGCGCTCTACCGGGCCGGGCGGCAGAGCGACGCCCTGGAAGCGTTCCGCCGGGCGCGGCACGGGCTGATCACCGCGTCCGGGGTGGAGCCGTCCCCGGTGCTGGCCCAGGTGCACCGCCGGGTGCTCGCCCACCACCCGGCGCTGCTCGCCACCCGGGCGGCCGCGGTGGTGACCGACGACGCCCTCACCGCGGGCGAGCACGCCCTGCTCGAGGACGGCGACCTCCGGACCAGCCGGGAGCACTTCGAAACCGCCTACGTGCGGGCCGAGCGGGCCGGGGACGCGACCGCCCTCGCCCGCGCGGCCCTCGGCCTGGGCGGGGTGTGGGTGCACGAACACCGGACGGCCGTCGCGGCGGCGTCCCTGCTGACCCGGTTGCGGCACGCCCTGGCGCAGGTGGCTCCCGGCTCGGCACTGGAACTCCGGCTGCAGGCCCGGCTCGCGGCCGAACTGGACTACGAGGCCGGCACCCACGACCGCGTCCTCGCGGCGGCCGCGCGAACGCGGGC
Organism: Amycolatopsis sp. NPDC003731; assembly: GCF_053586895.1. Lineage (NCBI taxonomy): Bacteria > Bacillati > Actinomycetota > Actinomycetes > Pseudonocardiales > Pseudonocardiaceae > Amycolatopsis > Amycolatopsis sp. NPDC003731. Next base: position 21,234 of record NZ_JBSFNC010000084.1, read on the forward strand.
GGCGGGCGACCCGGTCGCGCACGCCGAGGCGCTGAGCCTGGCCCACCACTGCCTGCTCGGCCCGGACCACACCGCGCGGCGGCAGGCCCTGGCCACCGAACTCGTCGGGGTACGCACAGGCCGGCGCACCGACCTGGTGATGGGCGTGCTGTGGGACACCGTCGACCGGTTCCTGGCCGGCGACCCGCACGCCGAGCGGCGCCTCGGCGAGCTCGACGACCTCCTGGCCGAGCGCAAGCACCTGGCTGCGGGGTTTGTGGCCGACGCGCTCAAGGTCATGCTGGCCATCCGCGCCGGCCGGTTCCGCGAGGCCGAAGCCGGGGCGCAGGCCTGCGCCGAAGTCGGCCAGGCCGCGGGCGACTTCGACGCGCTGGGCTGGTACGGCGCGCAGCTGGTGGCGATCCGGTGGTTCCAGGGCCGGCTCGGCGAGCTGGTCCCGGTGCTGGACGGCCTGATGCACTCCCCGACGCTCAGCCCGATCGACAACTCGTACTACGCCGCCCTCGCGGTGGCGGCCGCCTCGGCCGGCGACCGCCGCACGGCCGCGGGCGCGCTGGCCCGTCTGTGCGGCGAAGACCTGGGGGCGCTGCCGCGGTCGAGCACCTGGCTGACGTCGTTGTCGGGGGCCGCGGAAACGGCGTACCTGCTCGACGACCGCGCGACGGCAGCGCGGGTCTACGAACTGCTGGCGCCGTTCGGGCCGTTGCCGGCGATGGCGAGCCTGGGCGTCGCGTGCTTCGGCTCGGTCCACCACCCGCTCGGGACGACGGCGTTGACGGCCGGCGACCCCGGCCGGGCGGTGACGCACCTGCGCGCCGCGGTGCGGCACAACCTGGCGCTCGCCCACTGGCCGGCGGTGGTGTTTTCGCGGCGCCGGCACGCCGAGGCGCTGGTCCGCCGCGGGGAACCGGGCGACCGGGCGGCGGCGGACCGCGAGTGGGCCGCGGCGGACGAGGAGGCGAAGACGTTCGGCGGGCGGTGAGGTGCTCCGGCCGGGCGCTCCGCCGCTGCCGAAGAGGCCCGGGAGTGCCGCCGGTTGCCGTTACCGGGCGATGAGCTGCTCCGGCCGGCCCTCCATCCGGAACAGCGGGGCGATCGCGGCCCGGTCCAGGGCGCGCCGCACCACCACCGAGCACTTCAGCGCCAGCTCGATGCCCTGCTCCGCACAGCGGGACCGCAGGCGGCCCAGTGACGCCACGCCCGTCACCCCGCAGAACCCCACGCCCAGCAGGTCGACCACCAGCCGCTGGGGAGCCGCCGCCACCGCGCGGTCGAGTTCCTCGTCGAGGCGGGGGCGGGTGGCCATGTCGATCTCGCCCGTGACCGTGACCCGCAGCGTTCCCGGGCGGGGTTCCGCGGTCGTCGCCGTCAGCAGCATCGCGGACAGGTCGGGGGCGCTCATCGGGGTGCTCCTTCCACGGGTTCAGCGTTGATGATCACCTCTACCCCGCGGCCGCGGCCCCCAAACCGACCGAAGTGTGTGAAGCTCGGAAACGACTGTGAGGAGCGACGATGCCCGGACTTCTGCTGCGCGACGGCCGTCCTTGGAGAACCACCGGCCCCGCGGACCTCCTCGTCCGCGACGGCGTCATCACCGCCATCGGCCCCGGTATCGGCGCCGAAGACGCCGGGGACGCCGAAGTGGTCGAGCTCGGCGGCCGGCTCGTCCTGCCGGGACTCGTCGAAGCGCACTGCCACCTCGACAAGACCCTTTACGGCGGCCCCTGGCGGCCGCACTCCGCCGGGCCCGCGCTGGCCGACCGGATCGCCGACGAACGCCTCCGCCGCACCGAACTCGGGCTGCCCGATCCCGCCCGGGTCAGCGCGCTGCTGGAAACCATGGCCGCCGCCGGGACCACGCACGTCCGCACGCACACCGACGTCTACGCCGGGACCGGCCTCACCGGGGTCGAGGTCGTCCGCGATGCCGCCGCGCGGCTGGCCGGGCGGATCAGCGTCGAGCAGGTCGCCTTCCCGCAGAGCGGCATCCTCGGCAACCCGGGCACGGCCGCGCTGCTGGAAGAGGCGATCAAGCTCGGCGTGCACGCCGTCGGCGGGATCGACCCGGCCGGGATGGACCGCGATCCGGTCCGCCACCTCGACGTCGTCTTCGGCCTCGCCGAACGCCACGGCGTGCGGATCGACCTGCACCTGCACGACCCCGGCTCGCTCGGGGTGTTCGAGCTCGAGCTGATCATCGACCGGACCCGGGCGGCCGGTCTCGCCGGGCGGGTGACGGTCAGCCACGCCTACGCCCTCGGCCAGGCCGACGACGCGACGCAGGACCGGCTGGCCGCCGGGCTGGCCGAAGGGGGCATCACGATCACCACGGCCGCCGTCTTCGACTTCCCGGTCCCGCCGGTGCAGAAGCTGCGCGCGGCCGGGGTGAACGTGGCGTGCGGGCACGACGACATCCGGGACCTGTGGAGCCCCTACGGCAGCGGCGACCTCCTCGACCGGGCGATGCACCTGGCCTACCGCAGCACCTTCCGCCGGGACGAGGACATCGAAATGGCCCTGGAAGCCGTCACCTACGGCGGCGCGAAAGCCCTCGGCCTGACCGGCTACGGCCTCGCCGAGGGCGCGCCGGCCGACCTCGTGGTGGTCGACGCGGAGACCCCGGCCCACGCCGTCGTGACCCGCCCGCCGCGCGACCTGGTCGTCAAGGCGGGCCACATCGTCGCCCGCGGCAAGGCGCTTTCACCGCCGCCGGCCCGGTGACGACACCGGCCGGACCGCGACCCCTCCGCGCGCCGTGCCCAGGTCGGTCAGCGCGACCTTCTCCAGGCCGTTGCCCGGGCCGCCGTCGCTGGTCACCGCCAGCGCCAGGGTGTTGCGGCCGTGCGGGTCGAGGATCCCGGTCGGCAGCACGAACGTGTGCTGCGGGCCGACGTCCCCGATGTACTGGCCGACGTTCCAGCCGTTGAGGAACACCAGCACCCGGTAGCGGCCGCCGGAGCGGGGCCTCGCCGGGTCGCCGATCGTCAGGCCCACCGAGGTGTCCTGGTCGCGCGGGATCCGCAACGAGAACGTCGTGCGGTACCACGTCGTCCCCGGGTCGGCCGCCGGTGCGGGCACCGCCGCCGGCGTCCACTCGCGGTCCGGGAAGCCCGGCAGGTGCCAGCCGGCGCGTTCGCCCGCGAGCCCGCCGTTGTTCAGCGGGCCGCGCACCGGGTCCGCCGTCCCGCCCTGCAGCTTCCACGCCACCCCGGTCAGCGACGAAGAGATCAGCCCCCGGCCTTCCTTGTGCGCGTCGTTGACGCCGCCGTCTTCGTTGTGGCCGTTGTTGCGGACCATCACCGACAGCACGTGCGAGCCGTCGCCGCGCAGGCCCTCCGGCACGGTGAACACCGCGGTGCCGGTGGTCGGCGGCGCGGCCAGCGCGGACGGCAGGACGTGCTGGCCGAGGTACTGCCCGTCCAGCCACGCCTGGAGCATCCCGGCGCCCCCGCCGCCGTACCGGAGGCCGAGCTGCTCCCCCGGCGTCCCGGTGAACCGCCCTCGGTACCAGACGTCGCCGACGCCGAAGCCGTAGTCGTCCGCGGTCAGCACCGGCTGCCCGGCCGGCGGCGGAGTCGTGCTGTTCGTCGTCGTCCGGTCCGCCGGCGGCCACGCCGAGTCGTCGTACCCCGGCTCGGCCTCCGGGGAGCCGGGGGCCGAGCGCCAGCCGGTGAGCTCCGGCAGGCGCGGGCCGGCCGGTCCCGGCACCGGCCGGAACGCGACCACGCTGCCCGACGCGGTGGGCCGCACCGGCACCGGGGCGCCGTTCCACCACAGCAGCGGACCGCGGGCGCCCCACACTTCGAGGTCCCTCGGCGCCTTCGTGTCGCCGGTCAGCACGATCCCGGCGTGGGCGGTCCGCACCAGGTCCGGCCCGCGCACGAGCAGGCCGTCCACCGGCCAGAACGTGTCCGCGGTCGCGTCGTCGGCGAGCAGCAGCGTGACGGCCGGGCGGCCGCCGCCGCTGATCCGGACCCGCGCGAGGCCGTCGTGGCGGTAGTCCAGGCGCAGGTCGTGGCCCGACCAGGTGCTCGTGACATTTCCGGCGAGGACGTCCACTCGCGGCCGCGTCGCGTACCGCAGCACCGTCTCGCCGGTCTCCCCCGGCCGGCCGTGCAGCAGCACGGTGCCGGCGGCCCGGGCCATCAGCTCCGACGTCGAGTACACCAGGTGCTGGCCCGCGACGTCGAAGTTCGCGACCAGGTACTTGGCGTCCTGCCCGGCCAGCCGCAGCGGAACGGTGTAGTCACCGTCCGATGTGGACAGCGGGAAGGTGAAGGAGTCGTCCGTCGTCGCGTTCGGCGGCGAGTGCACCGGCAGGTAGAAGTGCACCCCGGTGTCCGGGTTGACGTTGTGGTAGACCTTCACCGCCGCCGACGACGGCGTCACCGGCGCGGCCCGGTCCATCTTGGCCAGATCCGGCACGGTGGCCAGGAAGGACCCGATCTCCTTCATGGTCAGCGCCTTCGGCCGCAGCTGACGTCCTTCGTCGATCGCCGAGCCGTAGTCGTAGGAGCTGTAGACGACCGGCGCCGGGAGCCCGCCCCACGACGTGCCGCCGAAGGTCATGTAGAAGTTCTGCAGCGTCAGGCCGTTCGCCAGGTTGGTGCCGTAGAAGACGCGCTCGTAGCCCGGCCCCTGCCGCACCGCGGTGCACGGGTAGGTGCCGTTGCTGCCCCAGTAGTCGAACCAGCCGCCGCCGAACTCGGCGGCGAACCCCGGCGTGTTCGGCGACGCGCTCGCACCGCCTTTCGCCCCGCCCGGCCCGTAAGTCCCCCAGTCCGGGGCCGCGTTCGGGTTGCCCGGCGTCGCGTCGGTCCGGCAGGTGCCGCCGGGGTAGCCGTCGAAGGCGTAGAGGTCGACCTTGCCTTCGACGGTGCCGGCCACCCCGGAGCCCGGCGGCACCCAGATGCCGTTGCGGCCCTTGTCGTTGTGGAAGACCGGGACGGTGATCCCGTCGGCGCGCACCTTGTCGTAGAGGTGGGCGATGTAGTTGCGCTGCGCGGTGCCGGTGGCGGCCAGCTCGTTCTCGATCTGGTAGAGGACCACCGGCCCGCGGCCGTCGGTGTACTGGTGGCGGGCGATGATCCGGTCGATCCGCGACAGCCATTCGTCGGACGCGGCGAGGTAGTCGGGCGCGTCGCTGCGGGCCCGGCCGGCCTGGGTGCTCAGCCACGCCGGGAAGCCGCCGCCGGTGACCTCGGCGTTGATGTACGGGCCGGGCCGCGCGATGACGTACAGCCCGGCTTCGGCGGCGAGGTCGAGCACGCGGTCCATGTCCCGGACGCCGGTGAAGTCGTACACCCCCGGCGCGGGCGAGTGGTAGTTCCAGTCGAAGTAGATCGAGACCGCCGTATAGCCGGTGGCCTTCATCTTCTGCAGCACGTCCCGCCACAGGTCCGGGCTCGGCAGCCGGAACGGGTGGAACTCGCCGGACCAGACGATCTGGCGGCGCCCGTCCAGCATCAGCGAGTACTTGTCGAACGTGACCTGGTGCCTCGGTGACGCCGCCGGGACGGCCGAGGCCGGTGCCGTACAAAGCCCCGTCGCGACGAGCAGGGTGACGAGCAGGGACAGGAACCGCCGCATGGCTGGATTCTCCGGTCGGACGAGGTATAGGTCGTTATACGGAAGTCAGTACACGTACGGCCAGCCGGCGCTGTCGTAGCCGATGAGGTTGATGCCGAGCTTGCCCGTCAGCGGCGTCGCGTCCGAGTAGTAGTAGTGGTAGACCAGCACGTCGGCGTCGGAGTCGTGGACGACGGCGACGTGGCCGGGGCCGTGGACCGCGCCGTGGCTCGCCAGGATCTGGGTGCCGCCGCCCGCCGTCATCCGGACACCGTTGCGATCGGCGTAGGGGCCGGTGATCGACGTCGAACGGCCGACCATCACGCGGTAGGTGCTCTTGGTGCCCTGGCAGCACAGGTCCCAGGAGACGAACAGGTAGTAGTAGCTGCCGTGCTGGATGATGAACGGCGCTTCCTCGGCCGAGGTGCTCCCGGTGCGCTGGGCGATGCCGCGCAACGCGGTGTCGGAGGTGCTGCGCTTGCCGGTGGCCGGGTCGAGCCGGATCATCTTGATGCCGGTCCACCACGAGCCGAAGCTGAGCCACCAGCGGCCGGAGGAGTCGACGAACAGGTTCGGGTCGATCGCGTTGTAGTCGTTGCTCGTGCTCGTCTGGATGACGATGCCCTGGTTGGTCCAGCTGCCGGGCAGGCCGGTCGTGCTGGTGGCCAGGAAGATCGCCGAGTTGCGGGAGCCGAGCGACGAAGCGGCGTAGTAGAGGTAGTACTTGCCGTTGTGGAACGAGATGTCCGGCGCCCACAGGTACTCCGGCTTGGCGGGATCGGTGAAGGGCGCGGTCCACGGGGCGCCGTTCGGCCAGACCGAGCCGATCTTCGTGAAGTGGATCCGGTCGGTGGAGCGGCGGATCTGCAGGTACTGGTCGGTCGAGTAGAGCAGGTAGCTGCCGTCCGCCGCGCGGATCATCGCCGGGTCGTGCACCGCCTCGATGTCCCCGGTCACGTACCCGGGATCCGGGTAGGTCGCGGCCTGCGCGGCGGGGGCGCTCAGCAGGGCGGCGGCGACGGCGGCGATGGCCGGGAGGCGGCGCAGCTTCATGGGTGTCCTCGGGGTCGGCGCTGATCCGGAACGCTGTTAACGCTAACAACGTCTGACGGTGAGCATGGTCGGCGGTCACGGGCCGGTGCGTCAAGGGCCGGACGGAGGGTCTCCCCCGCCCGGCCCCCGGCGGTCAGTGCACGGGGTTCCACCCGTCGCCGCCGGCCAGGTACTTCTGCGGGGTGTAGTTCCCGGCCTGCGCGGCGGGCAGCTGCGGCCGGTCGGTCCCGGTCCCCGCGCCCGGGCCGGTGTTGCGGTACTCGGTGAACCGGGCGTCCTTCCAGGAGAAGCCCGACATGTCGGTCCACGGCGCCTGCTTGATCGCCGCCGGCAGGGACGTCTCGCGGATCAGGACCTGGGCGATGGCGTCGACGTCGCCGCCCGGGTGCCACGGGCGGCCCAGGTAGAAGCTGGCGTCGGCGGCCGGGCTGAGCACCTTGCTGCCGGTGATCAGGAAGCCGTACGGGTTCGACCGCCGGGTGCTGGCCGCGGTCAGGAAGCCGTTGTTGCTGCTGGAACCGCGGTCGAGCGCGGTGATGGTCACCCGGTCGAACACCGCCGTCGCGCGGCCGAAGAGGAAGTCGACGTCGCCGCTGATGGCACAGTTGCGGTAGTACTGGCGGCCGACCGTGCCGACCGCCGCGGTGTCGGCGTAGAGGGTGTCCTGGTGGCCGAGGAAGGTGACGTTGTCGAAGACCATCCGGTCGCCGGTGGTCTTGACCGCGACCGCCTGGGTGTCCTTGATCTCCGGGTGGGCGCCCCGGTCGAAGGAGTTGCGGAAGGTCAGCGCGGTGGCGGTGAAGCCGTTCGCCGCGATCGTCGCGGTCGCGCTGCCGGACGTCCCGTACGTCGAGCCGTCGGGTTTCTTCGTCCCGCTGGCGTTGTCGTAGTCGATGACGACGTCGGCAGCCTTCCCGGTGGTGCCGCGCATGGTGATCCCGGTCTTGCCGGACGGCACCGAGACGACTTCGCGGTAGGTGCCGGGCTTGATCGAGATCGTGCCGCCGGCCGAGACGGCGTTGATGCCGGCCTGGACCGTCGGGTAGTTGCCGGAACCGTCCTTGGCCACGACGACGTTCGCCGCCGCGGCCCCGGCAGCCGGCGCGGTCAGCGACGCTCCCGCCACCACCGACGCGACGAGCAGGGTCTTGAACATGGCGCCTCCACGGTGGAACGCGCGGGGGTACCGGACGGCGGCCGGCACCCCCGGCGCGGGTCGGTTACTGGTAGGTGATGTTGGCCGCGGTGTAGAGGCAGTTCGTCGAATCCGGACCGCTGCCGACCTTCGTCGGCTCGCCGCTGGTGACGCCCTTGTACTTCTCGCAGGGCACGATCTTGCGGCTGGAATCCCCGACGATGGTGATCCGGGTCAGCTTGGCGGTGTCACCGTAGTTGGTGTTGATGCCGACGAGCGTCTTGCCGGGCACGGTGGCGGTGACGTTGTCCACGACGACGTTGCGCTTGTACTGCGTCTTGCAGTTGCCGCAGGAGCGGTACAGCTTGCCGAAGTCGTTGACCTGGAAGTTGCGGATGTACATCGTGCCGGGACCGTTGTGCTGGAACACCTTGTCCGAAGCCTTGCGCGCGCCGCCGCCGTCGATGGTCATCGTCTGCGAGGCGGACGTGCCCTTGAAGGTCGCGGCGTCTTCGCCGACGTCCTCCCACCAGACGTTGAGCAGCGTGCAGGTGCCGAGGCAGTGCACGCCGTCGGCGGCGGGGCTGCCCAGGACGACGTTCTTCAGCGTGGTGCCGTTGGCCAGCTGGAACAGCGGGCTCTGGCCCTCGTCCTGGCCGCCGCTGCCGAGGTCGCCGGTGCCGTAGAACCGCTTGAGCCCGCCGTCGTAGGTGCCGCTGGTGACCTTGATCGTGACACCCACCGGCACGCTGCCGCTCGGCGTCGGCCACGACGCGGCCGACGCGGTGGCGCCGGTGCCGACCGCCGCCGAAACGGCGAGCGCGGCGACCGCCACGACCCGGATGATCCGGGACATCGTTGGGGGAACCATTCATCACTCCCTGGTCTCGTGCGTTCAATCGGCGCTGATGGAAAACGTCCGACCGGGTTGTGAAAGCGCTTTCTCGCCCCCGAGTTTCGGGTTGCGGGTCGTGGCGTGTCAATGTCGTTCGCCGCAGCGGCGCGCATGTCGCCCGGATGGTCGCCGCCGGCGCGGGTTTTCAGAAAACGCCGAAACTGTCGAAGGTCAGCGGCCGGGCCCGACGGTCGCCAGTACCAGCGCCGGAACGGCCCAGGTGGGATCGAGGCGTTCGACGAAGGCCGGCGTCCAGCCGACGTCCGAACCCAGATCCGGGTCGTTGGCCGCGTTGTATTCGGCCAGCAGGTCGACCGCGTGCGGCCACTGGTTGCCCTGGGCCACCAGCGTTCCGGTCGCGTACAGCACGGTTCCCTTCCAGTAGTGCACCAGCCGGCCCAGCGGCAGCCCGGCCGGGATCCGGAAGAAGTTGTTCTCCGCGTACGTCCGGGACTCCACGCCGACGCCGAGCGAATACGTGTAGGCGGCCGGGTCCTCGATCGAGTAGAGGTTGTCGTAGACGTGCACCTGGCCGTACCGCACCCGCGGCGCGCGCTGCCCGATCTCGGAGAACAGGTTGTGGTGCAAGGTGACCCGCAGCTTGCCGACGTCGTAGGTGGGTTTGTCGGTGTTGCCGATCAGCATGGTCTTGTCGTGGTCGTGCAGCCGGTTGTAGGACACCGTGACCAGGTCCGCGCCGTTGACGATGTCGAGCAGGCCGTCGTGGACCTCGTACTTGCGCCCGAAGTACGTCGGCTGCGTGTCGTTCCCGCCGTCGCTGAAGTCGTTGTGGTCCACCCAGACGTGCGTCGCGCCGACCAGGTCGAGGTTGTCGTACTCGGAGTTCCAGTTGCCGTCGGCGGTGTCCAGGGGGTCCCACTGCGGGAAGCAGTCGTGGGCATCGGAGAAGTGCAGGTTCCGCAGGATGACGTTGTCACCGGTGACGCGCAAGGTGAGCCCGTGCAGCGTCGCGTCGCGTCCCAGGCCGACGATCGTGGTGTTCGGGCCGACGTCGAGGACGACCTGCTTCGCCTGGTTGGCCTGCGACCGCTCGCGCGCTTCCTCCAGCGGCCCGGACGGCGGCACTCTCCCCCAGGTGGCCGGGTCGTACGCCGCCAGGTACGCCGGAAGGCTGTACGCCGGATCGGCGAAACTTTCGCAGCTCACGGGCCGGTCGGTCGCGTCCACATTGCCCTCGACCGTGCCGCGGACGTAGATGATCTTCGGTGCGCCGGGCTGCGCGGCCAGCGCGGCCGCGAGTTCCGAGCGCTTGGTCACCGTGCGGATGTCTCCGCGAGCGGCGGCCGAACCGCCGGTGGTGCCGGTGGTCGCGGCGGCCCAGCCGTCGTGGGCGCCGAGGACGACCCGGCCGGGGTCGCGGCCGTGGGCTTGGGCGGGTGCCGCGGTGAGCGTCAGTCCGAGCAGGGCGAAGCACCCCGCGAAAGCCTTCCAGCGCATGTCGGCTCCTCTAGTCGGTGTCCGGTCTCCGGAGCGCCCGCGCGGCGTGCCGGGCGAGCCCGGCCGTGTCCGGGGCGCCGTCGATCACGACGACGTGGTGGGTCAGGGCCAGCTCCTCGCCCGGTTCGAGCAGCCACGGCCGGTGGTAGGTCGCGGCGAAGCTGACCACGGGGAACGGTTCGGCGCGGACGTACCAGGCCGTCGGGTGGGCGGCGTTGTCCGGGCTGTCGGCGAACAGCAGCGTCGAGGTCCGCAGGCTTTCGTCGTGCTGGCCGGTGAAGGCGAGCCAGGGCGCCCGGTGGCCCATCGCGTCGGCCGCGGACTTCCCGTCCGACGTCCGGACCGTGCCGCCGACGAACGAGCGCGGCCCGCGCCAGAACAGGCCGCCGTAGCCCGCCGTGTCGCGGCCCTCGGTGACCGGGCTCCCCCAGCGCAGCTCGTGACCGCTGGTGTTGCGCAGCCGGCTGGACCAGGTGAGCGTCCAGTGCCCGCCGCGCAGCGAGACGTCCCCGAACCGCAGCGTCCGGTGTTCGGTGAGCCAGCGCCGTCCGGCCGCGGTGCGCCAGGCCAGCTCGTGCCGCAGCTCGCAGTGCCCGCCGGCGTCGTCGATGCTCTCCCAGCGGACGTGGCCGACGGTGCCGTTGTTGTCGAGCGGGGTGTAGCCGCGGCCGCGGACGTAGGTGCGGCCGCCCCAGAAGTTCTCGCCGGAGAGGTGAGCCATGGTGAACTGCAGGCCGTTGTGCCAGGTGTGGTCGTGCGGCCGGACGGCGGTCACGACCTCCCCCGCGGTGGTGCGCAGCGGGTGCAGGTACGGCTTGGGCGAGTCCCCGGCAGGCGTCGGCGGCTCGACGACGTACTCGGCCAGGACGACGTCGCCGAGGCGGACGCGCACCCGGCCGTCGGCCTCCTCGGTCGCCTCCGGTGTGCTGTCCCCCACCGCGGCCCGGCTCACGCCGGTTCCCCGATCTCCCCCAGCAGTTCCCCGACGGACACGGACCGCCCGGTTTCCAGGGACCGGTTCGCGGCCAGCCCGGTGAGCAGGGCCTGCAGGCCGGCGTCGTGGTCGGCCGCGCAGCCGAGCGCGTCCGGTTCGGCGTCGCCGAGCAGCTCCGCGAGCATCCGTTCGTCGCCACCGCCGTGCCCGTCCCCGAGGAGTCCGTCGAACACGGCTTCCGCCGGTTCCCAGTGCCGTTGCACGGTCAGCCGGGCGCGCGCCCGCTTCGCCACCGGCTCGGCGCCGGGCGCGTACTCGTTCTCCCGGACGTCCAGTTCCAGCCGTCCTTCGCTGCCGGAGAACGCGACGCGATAGCCCTCCCGCGGCGAGTACGCGTGCAGGTGGTAGTTCAGCACCGCTCCGCCGTGGTGGCGCACGAGCACGGACACGTCGTCTTCGATGGTGACGCCGGGCGCGAACACGTCCTGGTTGCGGACATAGCCGTCCTCCCGCTCGGCGTCGAGGTAGAGCGCGCGCAGCTTGGGTGACGCTTCGAGGTCCAGCGCGAACCGGTCGCCATCGGTGCGGTGGCCGGTTCTGTCGCCGTAGAAGAACAGCCGGCCCAGCGCGAACACCGTTTCGGGGCCGGTGCCGAGCCACCAGTTGACGAGGTCGAAGTGGTGGCCCGACTTGTGCACGAGCAGGCCGCCCGAGTTCGCCTTGTCCCGGTGCCAGCGGCGGAAGTAGTCGGCGCCGTGCGCGGTGTCGAGCAGCCAGCTGAACTCGACCGAGCCGATCGCCCCGATTGCCCCGGTGGCCAGGAGTTCCCGCACCCGGCGGTGCACCGGGTTGTACCGGTAGTTGAAGGCGACCCGCACCGAACGGCCCGTCTCGCGCCGCGCGGCGAGGATCCGCCGCGCGCCTTCGACGTCGGTCGTCATCGGCTTCTCCGTGACGACGTCGCAGCCGGCCTCCAGCGCGGCGACGACGTAGCCGGCGTGCGTGTGGTCCGGCGTGCACACCACGACGACGTCGATGCGTTCCTTCGCCAGCATCGCGGTGAAGTCGTCCGGCCGGTAGCCGGGGATTCCCGTACCGAGCCAGCCGTTGTGGACCCGCATGCGGGTTTCGTTGTGGTCGCAGAAGGCCGCGAGCTCGGCCCGCGGCGACGTGGCCAGGGCCCGGGCGAACAGCTGGGCGCGGGAGCCCAGGCCGACGATCGCGTGGCGACGCACGGCCATCACCTCATCTCTTTCAGGCGCGCGTGCCGGCGCCGGTCCAGGGCAGGGCGAGTTCCGAGAAGAGCGCGAGCCGTTCGGCCGCGGTGTCGACGTCCCGGTCCACGCCCGGCACGACGAAGTGCCGTTCGGGCCCGGTGTCCACGGCCTGGACCCACTCGGCGGGCAGCGGCAGCGGTTCGGGGGCGTCGCGGACCGCTTCCACCAGCGCGGTGAACGCGCGGGTGGCCGCCAGCGGGGCCAGCAGCGGCTCGCCGTCGCGGACGTGCGTGACGAGGTTGGCCAGCAGGTCGCGGGGCGGCGCGACCGTGCGCTGCCGGCCGCCGATGGTGACCAGGTCCGTCTTGTAGTGCCAGCGGATCCGGCCTTCGGTGCCGTGGACCAGCACGTACGGCTCGTGGTCGGCCTCGGCGTCGAGCGTCGCGGCGACGACGACGTCCGGTGCCCCGGCGAAGCTCAGCCGGGCGCAGGCGGTGTCGTCGGACTCGATGTCCCGCGCCCGGTACAGCTCGACGGCGATCCGCTCGGGCACGTCCTCGGCGGTGCCGTTCACCAGCAGGGCGGTCGCGACGGCGTGGGCGAACGGGTTGGTCAGCGCCCCGTCCACGACCGGCTGCCCGCCGACCCGGCGGCGGCCGGCCCACTCGGCGCGGGCGAAGTACCGGTCCCGCCGGATCCACGCCCCGGCGGCGGCGATCCCGGTGACCGTCCCGATCTCGCCGTTTCCGATCGCCGCCCGGACGACGGGGACGGCGGCGGAGCCGAAGCTCTGGAAGCCGGTCTGGCAGGCGCGGCCGCGGGCCAGCTCGGCGAGTTCGCCGAAGGCCGCGAGGTCGAGCACCGGCGGCTTCTCGACGAGCAGGTGGCACCCGGCGGTGAGCGCGAGCCTCGCCAGAGGCAGGTGGGTGTGCGGCGGGGTGGCCACCACGGCGACGTCCGGCGTGGTGCGAGCGAGCAGTTCGGCCGCGTCCCGGGTGATGACGGCGCCTTCGGGGAGCAGCGCGCGCGCCTCCGGCGGCGGCTCGCGGATGTCGCACGCCCCGGCGAGGACGAGTTCGCCGCGGTCGTGCAGGGCGCGGGCCCGGCGCAGGTGCTGGCCCGCGTAGCCGGCCATGCCGAAGACGACGACGTCCGGCCTCATCGGCGGCCACCGGTCGCGACGGCGGCCAGGGCGAGCGGCCCGGCCACCACGAGGGCGAGGATCGGCAGCATCCAGACGAGCAGGACGGCGATCCCGAGGGCCGCGGCGAGGAGCAGAGCGTTCCTGGGGTCGGCGGCGGTTTCCCGGGCGGCGGTCGACATCGCCCGGCGCCAGGCCGGGCCGCCGGTCGCCACCAGCTCGCACGTCCGCACGGCGACCACCACCCCCGCCACCGCCAGCACCCACAACGCCGGCTTCAGCACCCCCGCCCCGGGCATCGACGTCACCACCTCGAGGTCCACCGCGAACACCACCACCGCCGCCACGAACCCCAGCCCGAAGAGCACCCCGCCCCGCGCGGCCTCGCGGAAGTCCGCCCAGAACGTCGTCCACAGTGGACTCCCCACGTCCCGGCGGGCCCGGTCGAGGACCCGGCAGCCCGCCACGAGCGCCGGAGCCGCCGTCACCACCGGAACCGACGCCAGCGCGACCAGCAGCCCCGCCAGCAGGCAGTCCGAGAAGTCGCCGAGCCCGGTTCGCCATCGGGTACGCATCGCCGTCACCCCTTCAGGCCGCTGGTGCTGACGCCCTCCACCAGCAGCCGCTGGAAGGCGAGGAAGAACAGCACGATCGGGACCAGCGCGAGCGCGGACATCGCGAACATCGCGCCGAAGTTCGACTCGCTGCTGGTGTCGACGAACAGCCGCAGCCCCAGCGGCACGGTGAACTTCTCCGTGTCGTTCAGGTACACCATCTGCGTGAAGAAGTCGTTCCACGTCCAGATGAACGTGAAGATCGACGTCGTCACCAGCGCCGGTTTCGACAGCGGCAGCACCACGTGCCAGAACGTGCGGTAGACCGAGCAGCCGTCGATGATCGCCGCTTCGTCGAGCTCGCGCGGGATCCCCCGCATGAACTGGACGATCAGGAACACGAAGAACGCCTCGGTGGCCAACAGCTTCGGCAGGATCAGCGGGACGACCGTGTTGACCAGCCCGGCCTGCTGGAAGATCACGTACTGCGGGATCAGCGTGACGTGGTAGGGCAGCATCAGGGTCGTGATCATGAACGCGAACAGCGCGCCCCGGAACCGGAACTTCAGCCGGGCGAAGGCGAACGCGGCCAGTGAGCACGACAGCACGTTCGCCGCCACCGACAGGCCGGCCACCAGGAACGAGTTGAGGAAGAAGCGGCCGAACCCGACGTCAGCCGCGCCCTCCCAGCCCTTCGGGTAGCCGTCGAAGACGAACCGGGTCGGCAGCAGCGCGAGCCGGGACAGGATCTCGTCCGGCGGCTTGACCGACGCGAACGCCAGCCACACCAGCGGGTACAGCACGATCGCGACGATGACCAGGCACAGCACGTGCCGGCCCACCGAGCGGGCACTCCGCGGCAGCACCGTCATTTGCGCTCCCCCGTGCTCTCCACGTCGTCGTAAAAGACCCAGAGCTTCGCCGTGCGGAACACGATGGCCGTCACGATCGCGATGACCACCAGCAGCACCCACGCCATCGCCGACGCGTAGCCCATCCGGAAGTCCTGGAAGCCGACCTCGAACAGGTAGAGCGTGTAGAACAGGTCCGCGTCGGCCGGGCCGCCGCGGCCGCCGCCGATGACGAACGCCGGGGTGAACGCCTGGAAGGCGTGGATCGCCTCCATCACCAGGTTGAAGAAGATCACCGGCGAGAGCATGGGCAGCGTGATGTGCCGGAACCGGCGGAATGCGCCCGCGCCGTCGATCGCGGCCGCCTCGTGCAGTTCCGCCGGGATCTGCTTGAGCCCGGCCAGGAAGATCACCATCGGCGCGCCGAACTGCCAGACGCCCAGCAGCACGATCGAGGCGAGGCTGAACTGCGGGTCGTCGACCCAGCTCGGCGTGTGCCAGCCGAAGAAGGCGAGGACCTCGTTGACCGGGCCGCCGCCCATGAACAGCGCCCGCCACACCAGCGCCGCCGCGACACTCGCGCCGAGCAGCGAAGGCGCGTAGAACGCTGCCCGGTAGAAGCCGTTCGCGCCGCGGCGGGTGTTCAGCAGCATCGCCACCAGCAGGGACACCGCCAGCTTCAGCGGCACCGAGACCAGCACGTAGATCAGCGTGACCTTGACCGACTGCAGGTAGCGGTCGTCGCCGGTGAACATGTGCGCGAAGTTGCCGAACCCGACCCACTCCGGCGAGGTGAACAGGTCGTAGTCGGTGAACGACAGGTACAGCGAGACCACCATCGGGCCGACGGTCAGCGCCACCGCGCCGAGCAGCCACGGCGTGAGGAAGGCGAACGCCTCCGGCTGGCTCTTGCGGCGGCGCCCGGCCGGACGGCCCCGGCGGCCGCGCGCGGCGGGCGCCGGGGGCGCGACCGGCGGGTCCGGCGTGCGCAGGGTCGTCATCGGCTAGGACAGTCCCTTCTGGGCTTCGGTCATGAACCGGTTGACCGCGTCGTCGATGCTCATCCGGCCGAACGCGACCTCTTCGTACGTGCGCTGCAGCAGCTTCTGGATCGCCCCGGCACCCTTCGGCGGCACCGGTGGCGCGGCCCCGAGCTTCGGCTCGAGCGCGGCCTCGTAGTCGTAGAGCGTCTTGTCGTTGCCCTTCGCCGACGACGCCAGCTGCGCGCGGACCTTGAGGTTCGGCGCGAGCCCGCGGTCGGTACCGACGATCTTGCCGACCTCGGGGTCGTTGATCAGGAAGTCGACGAGCTTCGCGGCGGCCTCCTGCTGCTGGCTGCGCGCGGACACGGCGAGGAACATCGACGGCCGCCGGTACTGCCCGGTGTCGCCGTTCGCGCCGGTCGGGTACGGCGCCACGTTCAGCGGCTTGCCGTTCGCCTTCTGGTAGGCCGGCAGCAGGTTGTCGTAGGCGAACTCCGAGCTGGTCAGCTTCTTGCCCAGCGGGGACTGCTCGGGCGAGGTGTTGTAGGACGCCGTGACGTCGGCGGGCGAGGCGGCCTTGGTGTCGCGGAACCTGCTCGCCAGCTGCCAGTAGCCGCGCAGGTCGCCGGCGGTGAAGCCGAGCTTGCCCTCGGGGGTGTAGAACTGCTTGCCCTGCTGGCGCAGCCAGATCTCCAGCGTGGTGTCGAGGATGCCGAAGTCGGTCACCCCGCGCGCCGGGCCCGCGGTGCCGGCCTTCCGGGCCACCTCGGCGTAGGCGTCCCAGGTCATCCCCTTCGCCGGGTCGCCGCCGGCCGCGGTGAAGGCCGCCGGGTCGTAGATCATCGCCGGGGTGTTCTGCGCCCACGGCACGGCGTAGCGCTTGCCCTGGTAGACGCCGGTGGCGGCCAGTTCCGGGTTCACGTCGGCGAGCGATATCGCCTTGCCCGCACCGGAGTTCAGGTCGGCCAGGACGTTGCGGCCGCCGTATTCGGCCAGGTAGCGGCTGTCGACGTTCAGCACGTCCGGCGGCTTGCCCCCGGCGGTCTGCGTCGCCAGCTTCTCCCAGTAGGCCGCGTACGCCGAGAACGACGTCTGCACCTTGATGCTGGGGTTCTTCTGCTGGAAGAGCTCGACGGCCTTCTTCGTGAGGTTCGCCCGCCCTTCGCTGCCCCACCAAACGAAGTTGATGGTCACGTTCCCGCCACCACCGGAGTCCGAGCCGCAGGCGGCCACCCCGGTCAGCAGCAGCGGGACCACCACGGCCAGCGCGGCCACACCCCGCCTCTTGGTCCTGCGCTCAGTTGTCCGCCCCATCGAACTCTCCGTCCTCAGCGTGTCAGCACTTTTCTGAAAACGCTGTCAGCGCGCTCACGGTAGGCAGTGCGCCGCAGCGGTGTCAACGGGCAAACGGTGGCAATACTCCTTGCGCACCAACGCTTTCACGGTTCAGCGGGCATGTCGAGAAAGCGCTTACAGCAGCGGCGTCGACGACCGGGCTGCCAGCGCTGGTGCGCACCGGCCGGGGCTATCCGGTGCGTTCGGCGGCCGCGCCGCCCGTCCGGCGTCGTGCGGCACTCGCCCACGGGACGCCGATTTCCGAGAACAGCGCCAGCCGGTCCGCGGCGACGGCGACCTCTTCGCCGATCCCGCGCACGACCGGGTGCCGGCTCGCCCCTTCACCGACCGTGCGGATCCAGCCCGCCGGGATCCGCGACGGCGACGGCGCGTCCCGCACCGCCTCGACCACCGAGGCGAACGCCCGGGTCCCGGACAGCGGCGCGAGCAGCGGCACGCCGTCCGGGTCGAGGTGGTGGGCGATCAGGTTGCGCAGCAGGTCGGCCGGTTCGCCGAGGTGGCACCGCTCGTCGTCGATCTCGAGGCGGTGGCTCTTGTACCAGAACTTCGCGCGCGCCCGCTCGCCGTGCACGACGACGTAGGGCTCGTGGTCCTGTTCGGCGCACAGCGAAGCGGCGACGACGATTTCGGGCCCGTCGGCGAACCGGATCCGCAGGCAGGCGGTGTCGTCGGCCTCGATGTCCCGGGTGCCGTAGAGCTCGAGGGCGATCTCCTCCGGGTCACGCCCGGCTACCCCGCCGACCAGCAGCGCGGTGGCCACGGCGTGGGAGAACGGGTTGGTCAGGGCCCCGTCGACGACGGCCTCGCCGTCGAGCCAGCGCCGGCCGGCCCACGGGTTGCGGCGGTAGTAGGCGTCGGTGCGGATCCACGCCCCGGCCGCGCCGACACCTACCACCGTACCGAGCTTGCCGTCGGCGATCGCGGCTCGCAGGACCGGCAGCACCGGGGAGCCGAAGCTCTGGAACCCGGCCTGGCAGGCCGCCCCGGTCTCCGCGGCCAGCCGCGAGAGCGTGGTGAAGCCGTCGAGGTCGAGCACCGGCGGGGTCTCCAGCAGCAGGTCGCTGCCCGCCCTCAGCACCGCGGCCCCGGCCTGGACGTGCGCGTGCGGCGGCGTCGCGACGACGGTGATGTCCGGGCGGCAACGGCGGAGCAGGTCATCGACACTCGGGTGCGCGGTGCCGCCGGGCGGCAGCAGCGCCCCGGCGGCGGCCGAGGGAGGCCGGATGTCGGCCATGCCGGCGAACCGGACCAGGCCTTCGTCGTGCAGGATTCGCGCGCGGTGCAGATAGCTGAAGGCGTAGCCGGACGTGCCGACGACCGCCAGCCTCGGCGGGTCCGCCACGGTGCGGCTCCGGCTCCCCGACATGGATCTCCGATCGGCGGGCACCGGTGGGCGGCCCGCGCGGGACTGACGAATGGGGTCAGGCTTTCGGGAGAAACTTCCGGTCGCCACCGTAGGGTGTGCGCGACAAACGTGTCAATCATCAGGACCGCGATGTCGAAATCATCGAAAATTCGATACTCCGGATGGCGGCGCGGGTTTCGAGATAGCGCTTACTGGAATAGACCAGCTCGGCCTGCAAGTCGCGGGAACGGTTTGCAAGATTTGTTGACAACGCTCGCGGCCGTTTCCATGATGTTGCTCGGAGCCTGCCGAGGAGTTGCCGTGACCGTGACCATTCACGACGTCGCCCGCCGGGCCAACGTGTCGATCTCGACCGTCTCACGGGCGTTCACGTCCCCGGACCTGGTCCGGCAGCAGACGCGCACCCGGGTGCTGGCCGCGGCCCACGAGCTGGGTTACCACGCCGCCGGCGCGCCGCAGCCGGGACCGGCGGCCCGCACCGGGCACATCGGGATCGTGGTCTCCGACCTGGGCAACCCGTTCTTCACCGGGGTGCTCAACGGCGTCCAGGCCCGCGCCCGGCAGAACGACATCGCGGTGCTGTTCGCCAACAGCGACGAGGACCCGGCGATGGAGCAGAACCTCGTGCGCCGGATGGCCAAGCAGGTCGACGGCGTCGTGCTGTGCAGCCCGAGCATGACCGACGACCAGCTGCGCGCGCTCGCCGGCCAGACGACCCTGGTGCTGCTCAACCGGGAGGTGCCGGGAATCCCGTCGATCGTGCTGGACGCCGCGGACGGCATGCGCCAGGCGATCGAGCACCTGGCCGCGTTGGGCCACCGCCGCTGCGCCTACCTGGGCGGGCCGCGGGCGTCGTGGGCGAACCGCGCCCGCAAGCAGGGCCTGGCGGAGACCGCGCAGAAGCACGGCACGGACGTCGTCGAGTTCGGCCCGTTCCCGCCGGTGTTCGAGGGCGGCCTGCAGGGCGCGGACCTGGCGCTGGCGGCGGACGTGACGGCGATCATCGCCTACAACGACCTGGTCGCCTTCGGCGCGCTGGCCCGGCTGAACGCCCGCGGCGTGCCGGTGCCGGACGAGATCAGCCTGGTGGGCTTCGACGACCTGGTGTTCGCGGCGATCTCGGCGCCCCCGCTGACGACGATCGCGATGCCGACCGAGGCGGCGGGCCGGGCGGCGGTGACGATCCTGCTGGGCCTGCTCGACGGCGAGGCCGACGAGCACACGGCGCAGGTGCTGGACACG
>NZ_JBSFNC010000085.1:0-40430 GCF_053586895.1 Amycolatopsis sp. NPDC003731
TCATCCACACCCGAAGGTGCTTCAGCGTTCGACTTGCATGTGTTAAGCACGCCGCCAGCGTTCGTCCTGAGCCAGGATCAAACTCTCCAACAATGAATAGTTTAATCGAGGCAATATAATGCTCTCAAAGGAAACCCCGACGAGGGGGTTTCAAATATAAGCTCTACTGGCTTAGTTCACTAGCACACTGTTGAGTTCTCAAGCAACACACTCCGGACTCACCGCCTTATCAGCGGCTCTATCCTCGGCAGTTGTTCCAAGCGATATTCACAAGCTTTTGGTCGAGCATGCCTCAGCCTACGGGTTTAGTCGTAGGGGGTCGGCGGCCGCTCGTGGGCCGACGCTGAACATTACCCGGTCCGATCCGCGGTGTCAACCCGCTCGTCCCGGCCTGGTCTCCGGGGCTTTCGGCCCCGGTGTGACCCGGTGTTCCTGGCGACGAAGAGAAGATTACATGGCCCGGAACGCCCCCCGAACAGGGGGGTCACTTAACGGCATCGCCGCAGGTCAGACTGCTTACGGACGGCTACGACGGCACCGTCGGCAGATACCGCGGCGGCACCCGGGCCGGCGCGGCCCGCGAGAAGTCCGCCGCCAACGCCAGCATCCGGGCGTCGGACCACCGCGCTCCCATGAACGAGATCCCGACCGGGAGCTGTCCCGCGAACCCGGCCGGGACCGTCACGTCCGGGTAGCCCGCGACCGCGGCCGGCGTCGAGGACGGGATCACGTCGTTGTCGCCCACCGCGCAATTCGTCTTCCACGCCGGCGGGTTGGTCGGCGAGGCGATCGCGTCCAGGTGGTACGCGTCCAGGGTCTCGTCCAAGGATCGACGCGAAAGGTCCGTGAGCTCGGCGCGCACGGCGAGGTAGCCCGGGTCCGACGGACCGGGTGCCGCCAGGGCCTGTTCGAACAGCTCCTGCCCCGCGAAACACGTCCGCTCCAGCGGGTCCGCCCGGTTGTAGGCGATCAGCTCGGCCAGGTTCCGCGGCCCGGACGGGCGGGTCGCCAGGTACGCGTCGATGTCCCGGTGGAACTCCGTGAGCAGCGCCGGGAACTCCAGTTCGGTCAACCGCGACTGGTAGGGCAACGTCACTTCGACGACCGTCGCCCCCGCCTTGACCAGGGAGTTCTTCGCCGATGTCATGATCGCGTCGGTGGCCGGGCCGAGGACCGGGAGGCGCCACAGACCGATGCGGGCGCCGCGCAGGACACCCGGCCGGAGGAACTTCGCGTAGTCCGTCGGCTGGGTGCGGGGGTACGTCAGGGTCGCCGGGTCCGCGGGGTCGCGGCCCTGCAGGACCGAAAGCGTCAGGGCCGCGTCGACGACGTTGCGGGCGATCGGGCCCGCCGTGTCCTGCTCGGCCGAAATCGGGACCACGCCCGTGCGGCTGACCAGGCCGAGACTCGGTTTGTGCCCGACCGTCGCCGTCATGCCGGCGGGGCACACGATCGAGCCGTCCGTCTCCGAGCCGATCGCGACCTGGGCCAACGTGGCCGCGACGCCGGCCGCCGAGCCCGCCGACGACCCGCACGGGTTGCGGTCCAGCACGTACGGGTTGTTCGTCTGCCCACCCACGCCCGACCAGCCCGACGTCGGCTTCGCGGCGCGGAAGTTCGCCCATTCCGACAGGTTCGCCTTGCCGAGGATCACCGCTCCGGCGGCACGCAAACGAGTGATGAGGGTGGCGTCCGCCGCCGGGCGGCTGCGCAACGCGCGCGAGCCGGCCGTCGTCCACTGGTCCCGGGTGTCGACGTTGTCCTTGACCAGCACCGGGATGCCGTCGAGCGGGCCACGCAGGTGGTGCGCGCGACGTCGCGCGTCGCTGGCCGCGGCCTGGCCGAGAGCCGACGGGTTGAGGGCCAGGACCGCGTTGACCTTACCGTCGATCCGGTGAATCCGATCGAGGTAAGTGCTGGTCAGGCCCACGGCGGTGAGCCGGCCCGACGCCATCCGGGCCTGCAGGGCCGGGATGTCGGCGGAGTCGAGGTCGAACCGCGGCGAAACCGGCGCGGCGGCGACGGGCGCGGCGGGGACGAGCACGAGTGCGGCGGCCAGGATCGCGAGGAACACCGGCCGCCGCCCCATCAGAGCACCGGGAGGAGCGTTCGGAGTTCGTACGGGGTGACCGCGCTGCGGTAGTTGTCCCACTCCACGCGCTTGTTGCGGAGGAAGAAGTCGTAGACGTGCTCGCCGAGCGCTTCCGGCAGGAGCTCGGACTTCTCCATCTCGGCCAGCGCCTCTCCCAGGTTCTGGGGTAGCTGGGCGTACCCGGCGGCGCGCCGCTCGGCGTCGCTCAGCTGCCAGATGTTGTCCTCGGCGGGTGGCGGCAGCTCGTAACCCTTCTCGATCCCCTTGAGCCCGGCGGCCAGGATGACCGAGTACGCCAGGTACGGGTTGCACGCCGAGTCCAGGGTACGGATCTCCACCCGGCGGGATGACGCCTTTCCGGGTGAATACATCGGGACGCGGACGAGCGCGGAGCGGTTCGCGCGGCCCCACGACACCGTCGTCGGCGCCTCACTGCCGCTGATCAGGCGTTTGTAGGAGTTCACCCACTGGTTGGTGACCGCGGAGATCTCCTTGGCGTGGTGCAGCACCCCGGCGACGAAGGCCTTGCCGGTCTCCGACAGCTCGTGCGGGTCCTCGGCGTCGTAGAACGCGTTGCGGTCGCCTTCGAACAGGCTGACGTGCGTGTGCATCCCCGAGCCGGGCTGGTCGGTGAACGGCTTCGGCATGAACGTCGCGCGCACGCCCTGGGTCAGCGCGACCTCCTTGACGACGTAGCGGAACGTCATCACGTTGTCGGCCATCGTCAGCGCATCGGCGTAGCGGAGGTCGATCTCCTGCTGGCCCGGTGCCCCTTCGTGGTGGCTGAACTCGACCGAGATGCCCATCGCTTCGAGGGTCTCGATGGCGTGCCGGCGGAAGTGCGTCGCGGTGGCGTGGCTGGCCTGGTCGAAGTAGCCGCCGTTGTCCGCCGGCTCCGGCTCGCTGCCGTCGTCGGGCATGTTCGAGAGGAGGAAGAACTCGATCTCGGGGTGCACGTAGCAGGTGAAGCCCGCTTCGGCGGCCTTCGACAGCTGGCGGCGCAGCACGTGCCGCGGGTCCGCCCAGGACGGTGAGCCGTCGGGCATCGCGATGTCGCAGAACATGCGGGCCGAGTACGGGCCGCCGTCGGGGGTTTCCCAGGGCAGCACCTGGAACGTGGCCGGGTCCGGCTTGGCGACCATGTCCGATTCGTAGACGCGCGCGAAGCCCTCGATGGCCGAGCCGTCGAAGCCGATCCCGTCGTTGAAAGCGCCCTCGAGCTCGGCCGGCGCGACGGCGACGGACTTGAGGAACCCCAGCACATCGGTGAACCAGAGACGAACGAAACGGATGTCGCGCTCCTCGAGCGTGCGGAGCACGAATTCCTGCTGGCGATCCATGGCCGCACCCTAACCACAGCGTGTTAACGGCATGTTTCGCGACGCGCCGACGCCGCCGAAGTCACGTCGCGAGCACCGCAACGGGTTTCTTCGCCCGCGTGATGGCCAGCGAAGCGACCGACGCGATCACGGCGAGCACGGCGGCGGAGTACCAGGCCAGGGTGTAGTTCCCGAGCTGGTCGCGGACCAGGCCGGCGGCCGACGCGGCGAACGCGGCCCCGAGCTGGTGGGAGGCGAAGACCCAGCCGAACACGATCGGGCCGGCGTCACCGAAGGCGCGGATGCAGAGCGCGACGGTCGGCGGGACCGTGGCCACCCAGTCGAGGCCGTAGAACAGGATGAACGCCCACATGCTCGGCTGCACGCTGTCGGTGAACAGCTGCGGCAGCAGCGCCAGCGAGAGCCCGCGCAGGGCGTAGTAGACGCCGAGCAGGATCCGCGGGTCGATCCGGTCGGTGAGCCAGCCGGAGAAGATCGTGCCGACGACGTCGAAGACGCCGACCAGGGCCAGCAGGCTCGCCGCCGTCGTCTGCGGCATGCCGTGGTCGTGCGCGGCCGGGACGAAGTGGGTGCCGACCAGCCCGTTGGTCGTCGCGCCGCAGATCGCGAAGCCGACGGCGAGCAGCCAGAACGTGCGGGTCCGGGCGGCCTGGCCCAGCACGGAGAGGGCGCGGCGGACCGAGCCGGTCTTCGGCGCCGGGCGCGCGATCTCGGTGCCGGCGGGCGCGCCGTAGGCCGTGGTGCCGATGTCGGCCGGGTGGTCGCGCATCACCAGCAGGACCACCGGGACGACGGCGAGCGCGGCGATGGCGATCACCAGCGACGCCGTCCGCCAGCCGGAGCTGACCGCGAGGTTCGCGATGAGCGGCAGGAAGATCAGCTGGCCGGTGGCGCCCGCCGCGGTCAGGACGCCGGTGACGACGCCGCGGCGCTCCACGAACCACCGGGTCGCGACCATCGCGGCGAAGCCCATCGCCATCGAGCCGGTCCCCAGCCCGACCAGCACGCCCCAGCACAGCACGAGCTGCCAGCTCGCGGTCATGAACACCGTGCCGCCCGCGCCGGCCGCGATCACGGTCAACGCCGTCGCCGAGACGCGCCGGATGCCGAACCGCTCCATCAACGCCGCCGCGAAGGGCGCGAAGAGGCCGAAGAGCACGAGGTTCACCGAGACGGCGGAACTGATCGTGGTGCGCGACCAGCCGAACTCTTCGTGCAGCGGGTCGATCAGGACTCCGGGAGCGGCGCGGAAGCCGGCGGAGGCGAGCAGCGCGACGAAGGCGGCGCCGGCGATCAGCCACGCGCGGTGCAGCTTCGGGGCGGGACGGGTCTCAACAGTCACCCAGGCAGTCTCACCGCGCGCGCGTGACGGCGGAAGTGGCCGGAAGGACATCATCCGCAAGATTCGGGCCAACAGTAGGCTCGCGCCATGTCCCGCCTCGCGCTGCTGCTGCTCGCGCTTCTCCTGACGGCCGGCTGCACCGGGTCACCCGACACGCGGGGGCCGTTCCCGGCGGGTGCCGACCTCGTCCGCGAGGCCGCGACGTCGTTCGCGGCCGTGCGGGGCGTGCACTTCGCGGCCGGCGTCAACGGCGTGCTGCCGGGCTTCCCGCTGCGTCAGATCGAGGGCGACGCGACCCTCGACGACGGCGAGTCCGCGACCGGCACCGCCGACGTCCAGGACGGCGACGGCCACACCGAGTTCCGCTTCATCGTCAATGGCACGCACGTCGACACCGGCACCGAGGCCGGTCCCCTGCCCGACGCGTACACGGTCAGCAGGTTCCTCGGTCCGCACGGCGGGCTGAAGCGGCTGCTCGACGGCGTGACCGACGCGAAGACCGAAGGTCGCGAGAACGTGGATGGCGCGCCCGCGCTGCGGGTCGGCGGCAAGGTGCCGGCGAACGTCGCGTACAGCGTGCTCGCCCAGGTCCACGCCGACCTGACCGTCAAGATCTGGGTCGCCGACGACGGCGGGCCCCGGCGCTTCGTGCGGCTGTGGGTGCAGGTCCCGCCGGCCGGCGACCACCTCAGCCCGGTGATGATCGAGCTGTCGCTGACCAACCAGCAGCAGTAGCTACTGGCCCGAGCAGCGCTTCCCGTCCGGCGGCACCGTGCCGTCGACCAGGTAGTCCGTCCCCGCCTGGTCCACGCACTTCACGCCCTGGAGGAACACCGTGTGCTGCGTGCCCTCGTAGGTGAGCAACGCGCCCTTCAGGCCCTTCGCGAGGTTGACGCCGGCCTGGTACGGCGTCGCCGGGTCGTTGGTCGTCGAGATGACCAGCGTCTTCGCCAGGCCTTCGACGTTCGGCACGTGCGGCTCGGACGTGTTCGGCACCGGCCAGAACGCACAGGCGTCGCGGGCCGCCGAAGCCGGGCGGCCGTCGTCGAGGAACGGCGCCACCTTCACGTACTCCTCCTGCGCCTTGAGGATGACGGCCGGGTCCGTGACGCGCGGGTCGTCGACGCACCGGATCGCCGTGAAGGCGTCCTGCGTGGTGCCGTACTTGCCGTCGGAGTCGCGCTCGTTGTAGATGTCGGCGAGCTTCTCGAGCGTCGCGCCGCGCTGCTGCTTCAGCTCGTTGAGGCCGGTGTTCAGGGTGTCCCACAGGCTTTCCTGGTAGAGCGCCTGGATGACGCCGGTGGTGGCGTCTTCGTAGGAGAGCTTGCGGCCGTCGCCGACCGGCACCGGGAAGTCGATCAGCGGACGGACGAGGTTCTGGAACGCCGTGACCGCGCCGCCGGCGTCCCCGCCGAGCGCGCAGTCCTGCTGGGCCGTGCACCACTTCGCGAACTGCGTGAACGCCGTCCCGAAGCCCTGACCCTGCGCGACGAGCGACTCGACCGCGTCCTGCTCGGGGTCGACCGCGCCGTCGAGGACCATCGCGCGGACGTTCTTCGGGAACGCCTCGGCGTAGGCCGACCCGATCCGGGTGCCGTAGGAGTAGCCCAAATAGGTGAGCTTTTCGTCGCCGAGGACCGAGCGGAGGACGTCCAGGTCCTTCACGACGTCGCGGGTGCCGACGTTGGCGAGCATCGCGGTGCCGTCGTCGGTGCGCTGCGCGCACTTGGCCGCGAAGTCCTTTTCCTGCGATTCCTGCTTCAGCACCCCGGCCGGCGAGCCGTCGGTCTCGCTGTCGTCGGCGCGGTCGGCGTCCCGCTCCTGATCGGTCAGGCAGTGGATGGCCGGCTGGCTGGCCCCGATCCCCCGCGGGTCGAACCCGACCAGGTCGAAGCGCTTGCCCAGCCCGGTGCTGGTCACCGGCTTGCCCAACCCGGCGGCCGCGACCATGCCCGACGCGCCCGGGCCGCCCGGGTTGACCACGAGCGACCCGATCTTCTCGCCGGTGGCCTTGCGGCGGAGCAGGCCCAGCGTGATCGTGTCCCCCGCCGGCTTCGCGTAGTCCAGCGGCACGGTCAGGCGCGCGCACTGGACGTCTTTCGCCTGGAACGCCGATCGCGAGTCCTCCGACGTCGCGTAAGGTGCGCAGTCGGCCCAGCTCAGGCTCTGGCCGTAGAACCGCTCCAGCCCGGCGGGCACCGGCCCGGACGGCGGGTGCGACTCGGTCGTCGGCGCGGGCGGCTCGGTCTTGCCGGAAGACGTGCACGCGGCCAGCGAGGCCGCGAGCAGCACGGACGTCGCGATCGCGGTGATCCGGCGACGATGGGACCTGGCGCTGGGATGAGGGAACACGGTTGGATCGTCCCATCCGGCCGCGGAACTCGAACGCACCACCGTCGCGTTGGGTGGTGGAGGCCGGTCGAGCGAGAGAGAACGGGAGACCAGGGGTGGCAGCACTGATCAGCCGGATGGGCAAGAAGCTCCGCCGGATCATCCAGCGGCCGGGCAGCGTCGAGCTGACCCGCTACGAAGCACTGCTGCCCGCGGTCGAGAAGCTCGAACCCGAGCTCGAAAAGCTCTCCGACGAGGAGCTGACCGAGCGGGCGGGCAAGCTCCGCGAGACGCTGAAGGACACCGCGTTCGGCGACGACCAGCTGATCGAGGTGTGCGCGCTGGGCCGCGAAGCTGCCCGGCGGGCCTTGGGCGAGCGCGCGTTCGACGTGCAGGTGCTGGGCACGATGGGCCTGCTCACCAAGCACGTCGTGCAGATGGAGACCGGTGAGGGCAAGACCCTCGCGGGTGCGCTGGCCGCGGCGGGGTACGCGATCCGCGGAAAGCGCGTTCACGTCGTCACGGTCAACGACTACCTGGCCCGCCGCGACGCGGAGTGGATGGGCCCGGTGTACGCCCTGCTGGGCGTGTCGGTCGGCTGGGTCGAGCCGTCGCACTCGCGCGAAGAGCGCCGCGAGGCCTACGCCAAGGACGTCACGTACGGCGCCGTCGCCGAGATCGGCTTCGACGTGCTGCGCGACCGCCTGGTCACGAAGGTCGACGACCTGGTCCAGCCCGACCCCGAGGTCGCGATCGTCGACGAGGCGGACTCGGTGCTGGTCGACGAGGCCCGCGTCCCGCTGGTGATGGCCGGCTCGATCGACCGCAGCGACGCCGACGAAGAGGTCGCCAAGATCGTCCGGCGGCTGCGGCTCAACCTGCACTACGAGACCGACAGCGAGGGCCGCAACGCCTGGCTGACCGACGCCGGCTCGTCCGTCGTCGCGAAGTCGCTCGGCCTCGAGGTCGACGACCTGTTCAACGAGCAGGCGTCGGACCGGCTGGCCGCGGTCAACGTCGCCCTGCACGCCCACGCGCTGCTCACCCGCGACGTCGACTACCTGGTCCGCGACGGCAAGGTCCAGCTCATCAACGCCGCCCGCGGCCGCGTCGCCGAGCTGCAGCGCTGGCCGGACGGCCTCCAGGCCGCCGTCGAGGCGAAGGAGCAGGTCACCGCGACCGACCGCGGCGAGATCCTCGACTCGATCACCGTCCAGGCGCTGCTGGCGCGCTACCCCGAGGTCGCCGGCATGACCGGCACCGCGGTCGCCGTCGCCGAACAGCTGCGCGAGTTCTACGAGCTCGAGGTCGCGGTCATCCCGCCGAACACCCCGAACATCCGCGAGGACCTCGAGGACCGCGTCTTCGCGTCGCCGTCGCAGAAGCTGCGGGCGATCGAGGAGGAAATCCGCACGGTGCACGAAACCGGGCGGCCGATCCTCGTCGGCACCCAGGACGTCGCCGAGTCCGAAGAGCTGGCCGAGAAGCTCGCGAAGGTCGACCTCGAGTGCGTCGTGCTCAACGCGCGCAACGACGCCGAAGAGGCCGCCATCATCGCCGAGGCCGGCAAGAAGGGCGCGGTCACCGTGTCCACCCAGATGGCCGGCCGCGGTACCGACATCCGGCTGGGCGGCACCGACGGCGCGACCCGCGAAGAGGTCGTCGAGCTGGGCGGGCTGCACGTCATCGGCACCGCGCGGTACCCGTCGAGCCGCCTCGACGGGCAGCTGCGCGGCCGGTCCGGACGTCAGGGCGACCCGGGCAGCGCGGTCTTCTTCGCGAGCCTGAACGACGACCTCGTGCTGTCGAACGCGCCGGACGTGCCCGAGGGCATCGTCGACGACGAAGAGACCGGCGAGATCACCGACGGCGCGGCGCTGCGGCAGCTCAACCACGCCCAGCGCGTCGCCGAGGGCGTCGACCTGGAGATCCACCGCAATACCTGGCGGTACACGCGGCTGATCGAGCGGCAGCGGCGTGACCTGCTCGTGCACCGCGACAAGGTGCTTCGCACCGCGTACGCGGCGGAGGTGCTGGAGAAGGCGCACGAGGAGAAGTTCGGCGAGCTGAAGGAGAAGCTGGACGATCAGGAGAAGCTGGAGCAGATGTGCCGCGAGGTGCTGCTGTTCCACATCGACCAGCTCTGGTCCGACCACCTCGCGTACCTGACCGACGTCCGCGAGAGCATCCACCTGCGCGCGCTGGCCCGCGAGACACCGCTGGACGAGTTCCACCGCGCGGCGATCCCGGAGTTCCACAAGATCATCGGCGAGGCCGATGCGCGGGCGGCGAAGACCCTCGAAGAGGCGGAGCTGACCGACGAGGGCATCGACCTCGGCGACGCCGGGGTGCGGCGGGCGAACACGACGTGGACGTACCTCGTGCACGACAACCCGTTCGATTCGGACTTCGAGCAGACCATCAAGAAGGTCCGGAGCATGATCAAGCGCAAGTAGTCCTTCGCCTGTCGAGGCCCCCGTCCGGTTCGCCGGGCGGGGGCCTTCGATTTCGCCCACATTCGCTCGGCCTTCCGGGTGACCGTGAGCCAGAATGGCGGCATGCCGCAACTGCGCATCGCGCTCGCCCAGGTCAACCCCACCGTCGGCGACCTCGACGGCAACGCCGAGCTGCACGTCGAGTGGACGCGGCGGGCCGCCGAAGCCGGCGCGCACGTCGTCGTCTTCCCCGAGATGTCCCTGACCGGCTACCCGATCGAGGACCTTTCGCTCCGCAAGACGTTCGCGGCCGCCTCGCGGGAGGGCGTCGAGTCGCTGGCGCGCCGGCTCGACGAGGCCGGCTGCGGCGAGGTGCTGACCTACCTCGGCTACCTCGACCTCGACGACGTCGGCCCGCGCGACGCCGCCGCGGCGCTCTACCGCGGCGAGGTCGTCGCCCGGCAGTTCAAGCACCACCTGCCCAACTACGGCGTCTTCGACGAGCACCGCTGGTACAAGGCGGGCACCACGCTCGACGTCGTCCGGTTCCACGGGCTCGACATCGGCATGGTCATCTGCGAGGACATCTGGCAGGACGGCGGGCCGATCTCGGCGCTCGGCCGGGCCGGCGTCGATCTCGTCGTGGCGCCGAACGCTTCGCCGTACGAGCGGTCGAAGGACGAGCAGCGGCTGCCGCTGATCGCCCGCCGCGCCGCCGAAGCCGGGGCGCCGCTGGTCTACACCAACCAGATCGGCGGGCAGGACGACCTCGTCTTCGACGGCGACTCGCTCGTCGTCGGCGCGGACGGCACGCTGCTGGCCCGCGCGCCGCAGTTCGTCGAGCACCTGCTCGTGCTGGACATGGATCTGCCCAAGACCGGGTACGCGGGCGACGGTTCGTACGAAGGCCTGGCCGTCCGGCGCCGGGTGCTCAGCGAGGATCCGCTGCCGGCGTACCCGGCTTCCGCCGAGCCGGTGATCAGCGAGCCGCTGTCGGACGAAGCCGAGGTGTGGCACGCGCTGGTCGTCGGGCTGCGGGACTACGTGCACAAGAACGGCTTCTCGTCGGTGACGTTCGGGTTCTCCGGCGGCATCGACTCGGCGGTCTGCGCGGCGCTGGCCGCGGACGCGCTGGGCGGCCACAACGTCTACGGCGTCTCGATGCCGTCGAAGTACTCGTCGGGGCACTCGAAGGACGACGCCGCCGACCTGGCTCGGCGGATCGGCGCGCACTACCGGGTCGAGCCGGTCGAGGACATGGTGCGCGTGTACGTCGACCAGCTGTCCCTGACCGGGCTGGCCGAGGAGAACATCCAGGCGCGGACGCGGGGCATGCTCCTGATGGCACTGTCCAACCTGGACGGTCACCTGGTGCTGGCCACCGGCAACAAGACCGAGCTCGCCGTCGGGTATTCGACGATCTACGGCGACGCGGTGGGCGCGTTCGCCCCGATCAAGGACGTCTTCAAGACGCACGTGTGGCAGCTGGCGCGGTGGCGCAACGCCGAAGCGGTGAAGAACGGCGAAACCCCGCCGATCCCGGAGAACTCCATCACCAAGCCGCCGTCGGCCGAGCTGCGGCCGGGCCAGGTGGACACCGATTCGCTGCCGGACTACGAGCTGCTGGACGACATCCTCGACGACTACGTCGAGGGCGACCGCGGGTACGCGGACCTGGTTTCGGCGGGCTTCGACCCGGAGACGATCGACCGCGTGGTGCGGATGGTCGACAAGGCCGAGTACAAGCGGCGCCAGTACCCGCCGGGCACGAAGATCACGTTCAAGGCGTTCGGCCGCGACCGGCGGCTGCCGATGACCAACCTGTGGCGCGAGGGCAAGGCTTAGCTCAGCGCGACCTGGCGGCCTTCCGGAGTGCGGAGGGCCGCCGTCAGGCTCGCCTCGTCCGCGCGGCGGACCAGCAGTTCCAGGCCGAGCGCGTCGGTCACCGCGAGCACCGAATCCGGGTCCGGGTGGGTGCCGGTGACCATCAGCAGCGGCAGGGACGGCAAGTCCCTCGTGGTCGGGTGCGGGGTGCTGCCCCAGTCGATGAGGAACGGGTGCAGGGTGCCCGGGACGCTCGGCGGGGTCAGGCGCCAGCGCAGGGTTTCGCCGTCGCCGGTTTCGCGGGACATCTCCCTCGGGTCGCCCGGGTCGAAGCCGTGGGCGCGGGCCTGCGCGATCGTCGCGTCGAGGTCCGTCGTGCGGACGGCCCAGGCGA
Source organism: Amycolatopsis sp. NPDC003731 (assembly GCF_053586895.1). Classification (NCBI taxonomy): domain Bacteria; kingdom Bacillati; phylum Actinomycetota; class Actinomycetes; order Pseudonocardiales; family Pseudonocardiaceae; genus Amycolatopsis; species Amycolatopsis sp. NPDC003731. Next base: position 11,759 of record NZ_JBSFNC010000085.1, read on the forward strand.
CCAGGGCGGGCTCGGTCAGGTCGTCGATGCCGAACGGCCGGGGCCCGTCGGGGTCCGGCTGGTCCGGGTCGGGGCCGATCACCTCGAGGTACATGCCCGCGCCGAGGTCGGCGAGGTGGTTGGCGGTGCCGAGACCGACGTGGCGGCCGCCGGGCGCGGGCGTGACCCCGGTGAGGGCGGCGACGCGGGCGACGGCGTCGGCGAGGTCCGGGCCGGCGTAGACGAGGTGATCGAGCACGAGCGCCATCATCCCGCGCCGACGGCCTTCGCCGCATCGACCACCCCGTGGCCGTAGTAGGTCGTTCCTTGTTTCGTGGGCGCGCAGACGGTGTCCGGGCAGGACAGCGGCGTGGCCGTGGCGTAGAGGGCGCGCTTGATGCGCTCGGCACTCCAGTGCGGGTGCTGGCTCGCGATCAGGGCGGCGACCCCGCTGGCGTGCGGCGCGGCCATCGACGTTCCGCTGGCCGATCGGTATTCGCCGTTCGGCCAGGTCGACCAGACGCGCGCGCCGGGCGCGGCGACGCTGATCCGCGTCGCGGAGTAGTTCGAGAAGGTGGCTTTGACGAGCTTTTCGTCGAGCGCGCCGGTGCCGACGACGCCGGGGAGCTCGTGCGGCAGCCGGGTGCAGGTCGGGTCGATCCGGCGTTCCACCGGGGTGCTGTCGGCCGGGCTCTCCTTGTCCACCGAGCGGGTGTCGAGGTTGATCCCGGCGTTGCCGGCGGAGGCGACGACGAGGACGTTCCGGCGTTGCGCGTACGCCACCGCGCGGCCGACGGCGAGCTTCGCGGCGGCCTGGTCCGGCTGGTCGTCGCAGTTGTAGCGCCACGGGATCGAGCGGTAGCTGTTGCTGGCCACGGTGAACCCGTGCTCGGCGGCCCAGACGAAGCCGCAGACCATGCTCTCGGCCGTCTCGGTGTCGTCGAGTTCGGCGAGCTTGACGGCGGCGATGCGGACGCCGGGAGCGACGCCGACGACGCCGGAACCGTTGCGGACCGCGGCGATCGTGCCCGCGACGTGCGTGCCGTGGCCGTCGAGGGTGGGCCGCCAGGCGCCGGGGCCGCGGTCGGGCCAACCGGAGAGGCAGGAGACGGAGTTCCTTCGGTCGAACGCTTCCGTGAGCTCCGGGTGGGTGTCGTCGACGCCGACGTCGAGGACGCCGACGACGGTGCGCCGGCTGCCGTCGGTGACCTGGTGGGCTTCGGGCAGGTGCAGCGCCGGGACGTCCCAGGCGGTGCCCTCCGGCGGGACCTGGCCGGAGTTCGGCGAGTTCGGCCCGGTGTAGCGGAGGTCCTTGCGGGGCGCGAAGAACTCCTTCGGGACCTTCGCGGTGCGCGTCGCGCCGACGGCGTCGATGCCCGGGGTTGTCCGGAGCTTCGCGGCGAAGTCGTCCTTCGCGGTGTACGCGACGACGACGCCGATCTGCGGGTAGCTCGCGACGACAGTGCCGCCGGCCTTCTTGATGGCGAGCTCGGCCCACCAGGTGTGGTGCGCGACGACGACGTGCGGCAGCACCAGCGGGTCGGCGGCCGCCGGCGTCGCGATCAGGCCGAGCAGCAGCGCTGTCGCCAGGATGATTCGCCGCACGCGTCCTCCTCGAATTCGCCCAAACCGAACTTAGCGATCATTTGCGGCGGGGCGGTACCCCTCTTCGGTCGTAGGCTGGACGCCATGACGACGGGGTTCACGGTGTTCGAGACGGCGATCGGCGCGTGCGGGCTGGCCTGGCGCGACGACGTCGTGATCGGGACGTCGCTGCCCGAGGGAAGCGCTTCGGCGACGCGGGCCTGGCTGATCCGGCGGTTCCCGGACGCCGTCGAGGGGCCGCCGCCGGCGCCGGTTCAGGAGGCGGTGGACGGGATCGTGGCGTTGCTCGTGGGCGCGCGTCAGGACCTGGCTTCGGTGGCGCTGGACATGGCCGGGGTGCCGGAGTTCAACCGCCGCGCGTACGAGGTCGCGCGGACGATCCCGCCGGGCAGGACGCTGACGTACGGCGACATCGCGCACCGGCTCGGCCAGCCGGGGTCGGCGCAGGCCGTCGGGCAGGCGATGGGGCACAACCCGTTCCCGATCATCGTGCCGTGCCACCGCGTGCTGGCCGCCGGCGGGAAGGACGGCGGGTTCTCCGCGCGGGGCGGCGTCGGGACGAAACGCCGGATGCTGGTGATCGAGGGCGCGCTGGCGGACGAGCCGACGCTGTTCTGAGCCTCCCGCGGTGCGCTCGGAGGGGCATCACGCGTGCCGGGATGGACGACACGCGTACCCAGGCGGACGACACACGTGCCGGGATGGACGACACACGTACCTGGACGGACGACACGCGTACCCAGGCGGACGACACGCGTACCTGGATGGACGACACGCGTGATTGGAGGGTCGGCTCGCGTGATTGGAGGGTCGGCTCGCGTGATTGGAGGGTCGACACGGGGGGCGGCTGGGTGGCTCGCGGGGGGCGCGAGCCGGGCGGCCGTCAGGCTGGTTGGGTTGTCGGGGTCCAGGGCTTGATGAAGGGGGACTCGGGCCAGCCTTCGGCGGCGGCCATCAGGGGGAAGGCCGTGGCGCCGTCGATGTGCTCGCGGATGATGTCCGCGTGGCCGGCGTGGCGGGCCGTCTCCTGGATCAGGTGCAGCAGGACCCAGCGGACCGACCACGCCTCGACGTCCTGCGGGAACCACGGGACGCCCTTCGGGACCGGGACCGCCTGGCCGAGGTCCTCGATGCCCGCGATCACCTCGGCCGTGCGCGCGGCCACCTCGTCGTAGCGGGCCAGGACGCCCGCCAGGGTCTCGTCCGGGCGCAGCCGGTGCGCGTCCTCGTACTCCGCCACCGCCTCGTCGAACGGCTTCTGCGGGACCTGCAGCACCGTGTCCATCCAGCCGTACTCGGTGCTGGCGACGTGCTTGATCAGCCCGCCCACCGACAGCGTGCTCTTCGTCGAGGTGAGTCTCGCCTGCTCGTCCGTCAGCCCGTGGGCGGCCAGCTTGAGCACGTACCGTTGCTGCTCCAGGAAGCTCAGCAGCCCGTCACGCTCGTCGGCCACCGGGCGCACGTTTCCCGCCATGTCGATCCTTCCGCTCGGATTCCCTTGCGGCGATCGTGCCACCCGGCACCGACATTTTCGGGCGAATCCCGCTATCGGTGCACGTGCCGCGGGGCCGGCTTGACGAAGGCGTACGCCCCGCCGACGCCGTACAGGGCCGCGCGGACCACCAGCTGGACCCGCGTGAAGACGCCTTCGTACGTGCCCAGCTGCCGGGCGAGCACGACGGCCAGCCAGGTCGCCAGCACCACGGCCAGGCCCGCGACCGCGAGGGCGCGCCAGCCCGGCGGCCACCACATGATCAGGCTGATCACCCCGCCCACCAGGACCACGTTGAGCAGCGACGACAGCAGGTCGCTGCGCTCGGGGTAGGCGGCCTGCAGCAGCACCAGCACGCCGAACGCGCTCACCGAGATCGAGCTGAGCCGCGCCGACCAGTGCACCGGCCCGAGCCGGTGCAGCGGGGGCCCGGCGAGCACGAACGCGACCCCCGACACGGCGAGCAGGACGCGGAACACCGGCGGCCCGGTCAGCAGCGCCTCGGCCGGGTCGTGCACCGGGGACACCCCGGTCGGCAGGAAGAACTCCAGCAGCCAGCCCGAATACGCCAGGATGGCCACCCCCATCAGGAGGGCCGAGGCGATCCGAGCCGTGCGCACGAGGCAGAGCGTAAGCGACGGACCGCGCCACGGCCCGTCGCCGTGACCAGGTCCACCGACTCGTTATGCCTGCGGTCGGACGAAGGGGAACAGGACCGTCTGGCGGATCGACGCGCCCGTCAGCATCATCAGCAGCCGGTCGACACCCAGGCCGAGCCCGCCGGTCGGCGGCATGCCGTGCTCCAGGGCGAGCAGGAAATCTTCGTCCAGTTCCATCGCTTCGACGTCGCCGCTGGCCGCGCGCAGCGACTGCGCTTCGAGCCGCCGCCGCTGCTCGATCGGGTCGGTCAGCTCGGTGTAGGCCGTGCCGACCTCGGAGCCGAACGCGATCAGGTCCCAGCGCTCGGCCAGCCGAGGGTCGGCGCGGTGCTGGCGGGTCAGCGGCGAGACATCGGTCGGGTAGTCGGTGTAGAACGTCGGCAGCACGGTCGCGCCCTCGACGAGGTGCTCGAACGCCTTGAGCACGAGGTCGCCGTGGCTCGGGTCCTCCCCCACCGGCACGCCCGCGGCCGCGCACAGGCGGCGCAGGTCGGCCACCGGCGTCCCCGGGCCGACCTGCTCGCCGAACACCGCCGAGACGGCTTCGTGCACCGGAACCACCGGCCAGTCCCCGGAAATGTCGTACTCGACGACCTTCCCGTCCGCGTCGGGCCGCCGCACGATCTGGGCGCCGTACGCCGCTTCGGCCGCGTGCTGGACCAGCTCGCGGGTCAGCGTCCGCATCGTGTCGTAGTCCGCGTAGGCCTGGTACGCCTCGAGCATCGTGAACTCGGGGTTGTGCGTCGCGTCGACGCCTTCGTTGCGGAAGTTGCGGTTGAGCTCGAAGACGCGCTCGACACCGGCCACGCACAGCCGCTTGAGGTAGAGCTCGGGCGCGATCCGCAGGTACATCCGCATGTCGTAGGCGTTGATGTGGGTGACGAACGGCCGGGCGTTGGCCCCGCCGTGGACCGACTGCAGCATCGGCGTCTCGACTTCGAGGTAGTCGGCGTGGTGCAGCCGGTCGCGCACCGCGCGGACCACAGTGGACCGCAGCCGCAGCATGGTCGTCGAGTCCGGGTTGACCGCCAGGTCGAGGTAGCGCTGCCGGACCCGCGTCTCCGGGTCGGTGAGGCCCTTGCGCTTGTCGGGCAGCGGGTGCAGGCACTTCGCGGTGACCGTCCACTCGTCGACGAGCACCGAGAGCTCGCCCCGCTTCGACGTCACGACCTGGCCGCTGACGCCGACGTGGTCGCCGAGGTCGACCCCGGTCCGCCAGCGGTCGAGGTCCAGCTCGCCGGCCTCCAGCATCAGCTGGATCTCGCCGCTGAAGTCCTTGACGCGGGCGAAGCACAGGCCGCCGAGGATGCGCAGGTTCAGCACGCGCCCGGCGATCCGGACCCGGTGCCCGGTGCTCGTGTCCGGGGCCAGGTCGCCGTACTTCGCCACGACGTCCCCGATGTGGTCGTCGCGGCGGAAGCCGACCGGGTAGGGGTCGATGCCGGCCTCGCGCAGCTTGGCGAGCTTGGCGATCCGGACGCGGACCTGTTCGGGCCGCCGCACGGTCTTGGCCGCCGGTGCCGCCGCCGACTCCTCGATCTCCTTGACGCGGGCGACGAAGTCCTCGCTGACCGTCTCCAGCCGCAGCGACCGCGCCCGGCCGGTCGGGACGAACCCTTCGAGGGCGCCCGCGACGATGCCGACGCGCGGCAGCCGCCGGGCCGAGGAGTAGCAGAGGAACCGCGGCTCCCAGTCCGGGCCGTACTTGGCGTTCGACCGGTACAGCGACTCCAGCTGGAAGAACCGCGAGAAGACGCTCAGGATCCCGCGCCAGGCCCGCAGCACCGGGCCCGCGCCGATCCGCTCGCCCTCGGAGAACACCGCGCGGAACATCGCGAAGTTGAGCGAGATCCGCTGCGCGCCGAGGTGCTGGGCGGCCGCGACGGTCTCGGCGATCATGTACTCGTTGAGGCCGTTCTCGGCGTCGCGGTCGCGGCGCATGAGGTCCAGCGAAAGCCCGCGGCGGCCCCACGGGACGAACGAGAGCAGCCCGCGCAGCTCGCCGTGGGCGTCGTAGGCCTCGACCATCACGCTGCGGCCGTCACTGGCGTCGCCGAGGCGGCCCAGCGCCATCGAGAAGCCGCGCTCGGTCTCGGCGCCGCGCCAGGCCTGCGCCCGCCACAGCAGCTCGGTCATCTCGGCGTCGGGGATTTCGCCGTGACGGCGGACCCGCGAGGTGTAGCCGGCGCGCTGGATGCGCTTGACGGCCTGGCGCACCGACCGCCGCTCCGGGCCGGCCAGGCTGAACTCGCGGACGTCGAGCACGGCTTCGTCGCCGATCTCGAGCGCGCGCAGGCCCGCGCCGGTGTACGCCTTCGCGCCGCGCTCGCTCGCCCCGAGCACGCCCGGGGTCCAGCCGTACGTGCGCGTCTCGTCGAGCCACGCGCGGACCGCGTCGGGCCACGCCTCCGGGTCGCCGACCGGGTCGGCGCTGGCGACGCTGGTACCGCCGAGGACGCGGTAGGTCACCGCCGCGCGGCCGTTCGGCGCGAAGACGACGCTTTTGTCGCGCCGGGTGGCGAAGTAGCCGAGGGAGTCGTCCTCGCCGTGTTCGGCGAGCAGCTTGCGCAGGCGGAGCTCGTCTTCGTCGGTCCGCAGCGCCCGGCTGCGCACGCCGCGGAAGAGCAGGTACAGGGCCGCGGTGGCGACGGCGGTCGCGCTGAGGTCGAGGAGGACGTCCAGCCAGCCGGGACCTTCGCCGACGCCGATCCGGCGCAGCTGCAGGTTCTCGCCGGTGGCGTGGTTGACGACCCAGGCGAAGCGTTCCCACGTGTCGCCGAGGTGGCCGGGGAACGCCTCGACCAGGCCCCAGCCGACCAGGATGACCACGGCGAAGCCGCCGAACAGCATGCTGAGGCCGTCGCGCCAGGCGCTCGGCGCGAGCCGGGCCGGGAACGCCGGGCGCAGCGCGAGCAGGAACACGATCAGCCCGATCGACACGACGTCGGCGATGGTCAGCACCCACAGCTGCGCGGGGATGTGCCGGACCTGCTTCGGGCCGAGCGTCAGCAGTTCGGGTGACCACAGCAGGGTCGCCTGCAGGGCCAAGGTGAGCAGCAGGCCGCCGATCTGGAACAGCACCAGCGTGTACAGCGCCGCCTTCTTGCGGCGGCGCAGCGCGCCCCCGAGCACCACCAGCAGCAGCACCATGACCAGGCTCTCGCTGGTCGGCACGCTCAGGCCGGAGAAGGCCATGTCGATGCCGTTGAGCAGGTGGCCGCGCGGGCCGCCGGTGAAGAGCAGGATCACCGAGAACACCGCGGCCAGCTGGACCACGGTCGCGACGATGCCGCCCGCCTTCGCCTTCCAGGCGGGGAGGCGACGGCGCGAGCTCGCGAGGTTTCCCATGGGTGGTTTCGTCGCCTTTCGCGGCCGGTCGGGGGTCATGCCCTCTTCTTGACGCAAGTGAACCCGCATCGGTTGTCCCCGGACATCAACCTGAAGGCTGACGGCCGGTCCTCCCCGGGGGTGTGAAGCTGGTCGCACGCGGTTGGGGCCGGTCCGGGGGCGTGTCACCCTTTGAGACGCCTCTGCTCCACGACCCGGGGACCTCACCGAGGCCTCGAGGGAAGGACGGTCGACGACGATGTCCGCCAGCACCGAAGAACCCGCCCCCTACGGCACCGGGCCCGCCGCTCCCGCGGCCAAGTCCCCGGGCCGGAAGGTCCGCGTCCACCACCTGCGCGAGCTCAAGGAACGCGGGGAACCGTGGCCCATGCTCACCGCGTACGACATGTACACCGCCGCCCTGTTCGACGAGGCCGGGATCCCGGTGCTGCTCGTCGGCGACTCCGCGGCCAACAACGTCTTCGGCTACGACACGTCGCTGCCGGTGACGGTCGACGAGCTGCTGCCGCTGGTCCGGGCCGTCACCCGGTCGGTCAAGCGGGCCCTGGTGGTCGCCGACCTGCCGTTCGGCTCCTACCAGCTCTCGCCGCAGCAGGCGCTGGAGACGTCGGTGCGGTTCATGAAGGAGGGCCGCGCGCACGCCGTGAAGCTCGAAGGCGGGCGGCGGTTCGCCTCGCACGTCGAGGCGCTGACGTCGGCCGGCGTGCCGGTGATGGGCCACATCGGGTTCACCCCGCAGAGTGAACACAACCTCGGCGGCTACCGGGTGCAGGGGCGCGGCGAAGCGGCGGACGTGCTGCTCGCCGACGCGCTGGCGCTGCAGGAGGCCGGGGCGTTCGCGGTGGTGATGGAGATGGTGCCCGCCGAGGCCGCCAAGCGCGTCACCGCGGAGCTGAAGATCCCGACGGTCGGCATCGGCGCCGGTCCGGACTGCGACGCGCAGGTGCTCGTCTGGCAGGACATGGCCGGGCTGCGGCGCGGCAAGGCACCGCGGTTCGTCAAGCGCTACGCCGACGTCGCGACGGTGCTGCAGGACGCGGCCACGGCGTTCGCCGAGGACGTCCGGCGCGGGGAGTTCCCGGCGCCGGAGCACGCGTTCCACGACTGAGCCCGTCACCGGCGCTTGAACCGTTCCGCGAGCGCCGGGTCGTTCTCCCACCACAGGCCGGTCGGCGGCGCTTCGTCCAACCGGACGTCGAGCTGCTTCGCCCGCCGTTCGTCGTCGCGGGCCCACCGCACGAACAACGCGACGACGAACGGCAGGCCGGCGACGTCACCGCCGATCCACAGCACGCCCGCGCCGATGACCTGGTCGGTGCGCGGGTCGGGGCCCCAGCCGGGGTGTGCGGCCGCGTAGTGCGCCGGGGCGAGCAGCGGGCCGAGCCACAGCACCAGGCCGAGCGCGCCGTCGAAGATCACCTCGGCGAACGCGATCCACACCGAGACCAGGTGCGGGTCCTCCCGCGGGGTCGGATCGAGCCCCAGGCGCGTCCAGAAGTAGGTGAAGCCGGCCAGCACGAGGGCCAGCCGGACCAGGCCGTCGACGAGCGGCGAGCGCAGCGTGAGGTCGTAGAGCGGCGTCAGGTACAGGACGAGCACCGGCGCGACCAGGACGACCGTGACGACCGGCGGGAACGTCAGCGCGCGGGCGAGCGGGCCACGGCCGTGCCGCCGCAGCCACCGGGCGTCGACGGTGTCGGCGAGCAGCCGGACGGGCGCGCCCAGGGCCAGCAGCAGAGGCGTGATCATCAGCAGCGTGACCGTCTGGACCGCGCGGACCCAGAAGAACGTCGTGTCGTAGGTCGCCAGCGGCGAGCAGGTGACGATCAGAATCGTCGCGAGCCCGGCGAGGAACGCCGTCGTGCGGCCCGGGGGCCAGCCACGGCCGCGGGCCGCGCGGACGTAGAGCGTCCCCGCGGCGAGCACGCCGAGGACGGCCGGGGCGTCGAACGTCAGCGGCATCTCAGACCGCGAAGAAGATCAGGCTGCCGATTCCGGCGACCACGCAGTAAATGGCAAACGGGGTCAGAGTGCGCGTTTCGAAGTATCCGGTGAGGAACCGGACAGAAACGTACGAAGCCACCCCGGCGATGACGCTGCCGGCGAGCGCCGGGCCGAGTGAAGCGTGGTTTTCGGGGGCGAACAGCGTCGGCATCTTGAGCACACCCGCGGCGAGGATCACCGGCGTGGCGAGCAGGAAGGCGAACCGTGCGGCGTCCTCGTGACCCAGCCCGCGGCGGAGGCCGGCGACCATGGTGATGCCCGAGCGGCTGATGCCCGGCAGCAGCGCGAGGATCTGCGCGGCGCCGATCAGCACGGCCTCGCCGACCCGCAGCTTCGCCAACCGGACGTCGGTCGCCTCCTCGACCGAGACCGCCCGCATGACCAGCGTGTCTTCGGCCGAGAAGTCCACTGTGTCCGCTTCCTCGGCGGGCCTGCGCCGGGAGAACTTCTCGGCGGCGTAAAGGACACCGCCGTTGAGCGCGAGGAAGATCGCCGACGGCAGCGGCTTGCCGAGGAAGTCGCGCAGCAGGCTTTCCAGCAGCAGGCCGGCCAGCCCGACCGGGATGGTGGCGAGCACCAGCAGCCAGGCGAGCCGCTGGTCGGGGGTGCGGACTTCGCGGTGGCGGAGGGACGTCCAGAAGCCGCCGATGATCCGCACCCAGTCCTTGCGGAAGAACAGGACCAGCGCGAGCGCGGTGGCGACGTGCATCGCCACCAGCACCGCGAGGTACGGCGAATCCTTCCCGATGCTCAGGTCCCGCTGCCACGAGCCGCCGAGCCAGGCCGGCAGCAGGATGCTGTGGCCGAGACTGGACACCGGAAACAATTCCGACACCCCTTGCAATGCCCCGACGACAATCGCCTCGACATAGGTCACCGCGGACATTCCGTACCCCTTTTTGCCGAATCCCGACACCGGAAAGTACCGGCCCTTTCGTTAGCGCCGGGCAAGGGGGACGCGCGCACTCAGCGTCCTCACAGCGGGCGTTCACATCCATGAACATCAATCATGTTCTTGACTGGTGTTCGGCTCGTGGCTTAGCGTTTAGCCCGTCGCCGCCACGACGAAGCATCGACCCTCGACGAGGAGGACGAAATGCGTGCGCGGATCACCGACCCACCCGTTTCCCCCCGCGGCGGCTGACGCCCTCGGACCGGGGACCCGCCCAGCCCGGCGGCGGGGGCGGGTCCCCACCTTTTTCGGTCGTCGTCCCGGCTCTCGGCGGCGGGGCGCCGGGGCGACGGCCGAACCCCTACGGCACAGTGACTTGCATGGACGAGCTGTACCCGCCGATCGCCCCGCGTGCCGAAGGGTTCCTGGAAACCGGTGACGGGCACCGGATCCGCTGCCAGGAGGCGGGCAACCCGGCCGGGAAGCCGGTCGTGGTGCTGCACGGCGGTCCCGGCAGCGGGATCGCCCCGATGGCCCGGCGGCACTTCGACCCGGCGGCGTACCGGATCGTCCTGTTCGACCAGCGCGGCTCGGGGCAGTCGACGCCGGGCGCGCACGACCTGGGTGCGAACACCCTGTGGCACCTGGTTTCCGACATGGAGGCCCTGCGCGAGCGGCTCGGCATCGACCGCTGGCAGCTCTTCGGCGGCTCCTGGGGCGCGACGCTCGCGCTCGCCTACGCCGAGACGCACCCTTCGCGCGTCAGCGAGATCATCCTGCGGGGCGTGTTCACCGTCCGGCAGAGCGAGCTGGACTGGATCTATCGCGGCGGCGCGGCCCACCTGTTCCCCCGCGAGTGGGAGGCGTTTCTCGCGCCGTTGCCCGGTTCCCTGCGCGACGACCCCCTCGCCGGGTACGCGGTGCTGCTCGACGACCCCGCCGAGGAGGTCCGCCACCGCGCGGCGGTCGCCTGGAGCACCTGGGAGGGCGCGACGGTTTCGGTGCTGCCGCAGGAGTCGTTCGTCCGTCAGTACGCGGACCCGGCGTTCGCGCTGACCTTCGCGCGGCTCGCGGTCCACTACTTCACCCACGGCGCCTGGCTCGACGACGGGCAGCTGATCCGGGACGCGGGCAAGCTGGCCGGCATCCCGGGTGTGCTGGTCCAGGGCCGGTACGACACGGTGTGCCCGCCGGTGACGGCGTACGAGCTGCACCGGGCGTGGCCGGGATCCGAGCTGAAGCTGCTCGAGGGCGCGGGCCACGCGGTGACGGACCCGGGCGTGCTGGCGGCCCTGCGCGCGGCGACGGACTCATTCCGCGAGTAGCACGGCGAACACCTTCTCGAGCTTGCCCCGCAGGGCCTCTTCGTCCGCGCGGTTGAGCTCGGTGCTCCCGAGCAGGGTGCGCATCACCCAGAACCCGGCGATCACCGACAGCGCCAGCGCCGGGTCCGCCGGCGCGCGGTCCGGGAGCAGGCCGGCCAGGTGCTTCTCGACGTGCCGCTCGATGCCGGCTCGCAGGAGCTCCGCGGCCCGCGGGTTGGCCGCCGAACGCAGCATCAGCAGGAACGGGTCGAGCCGTCCGGCGTCCGGAGCCGTCCGGCGCACGAGCGAGGCCGCGAGGTCCGCGGCGAGCGTCGCCGGGTCGTCGGTGAGCACGGTCCGCTCGGCCATCGCCGCGTCGACGACCTCGGCGAAGAGGCCTTCCTTCGAGCCGAAGTAGCGGTTGACGAGCATCGCCGTGACGCCGGCGGATTCGGCGATCTCGCGGACGCCGACGCCGTCGTAGCCCGCCCGGGTGAACGCTTCGAGCGCGGACGCGAGGATCGCTTCCCGGGTCGCGGCGGCGTTGCGGGGTCTCATGTATACGAGTGTAGACTTCGACTAAGTCTACAGCCGTAGACCTCAACGAAAGGCACTTCATGGATCTCGAAATCGCAGGCAAGCGCGCTCTGGTCACCGGTTCGAGCGCGGGTCTCGGCGAGGCGATCGCGCGGTTGCTGGCCGCCGAAGGCGCGGCCGTGGTCGTCCACAGCCGGAACGCGGCCCGCACGGAGCAGGTGGCGGCGTCGATCGGGGCGGCCGGGATCGCCCTGGGCGATTTGTCGACCGACGCGGGAGCAGACGCGGTCGCCGCGGCGGCCGGGGACGTCGACATCCTGGTCAACAACGCCGGCGCCTACGACCACCTGGGGTGGGGCGACGCGACCCCGGCGGACTGGACCGCGATGTACGAGGCGAACGTCGTCTCGGCGGTCCGGATGATCCACCGGTGCGTGCCGGGCATGCGTGACCGCGGCTGGGGCCGGGTCGTCCAGATCGGCGGCGGGCTGGCGATCCAGCCCCTGGCCATGCAGCCGCACTACACGGCGACGCTGGCCGCGCGGCACAACCTGGCGGTGTCGCTGGCGCGCGACCTGGCCGGCACGGGCGTGACGTCGAACGTCGTCTCCCCCGGCGCGATCCTGGTCGACTCGGTGCGCGAGCTGCTGACGTCGATCGCCCCGCAGCACGGCTGGGGCACCTCGTGGGACGACATCGAACGCGCCGCGGCGCGCGAGCTGGTCCCGAACGACACCGGCCGCCTGGGCCGCCCCGAGGAGATCGCGGCCGCGGTGGGCTACCTGGTGAGCCCGGCGGCGGCCTACGTGAGCGGCGCGACGATCCGCGTGGACGGCGGCACGATCCGGTCAGTGCACTAGAGCCGCGGTTTTCGTGGTTCACCCCCCGCGGGAGCGGACGATCGCGTGGTCAGGCGGCTCGGTCGGCAGATCCGGGTAGTTCGACCCAGCCCCCGCGCGACGGGTGATGGTGGTGGCGTACCGAGCAGGCGTTGCAGCAAATCAGCTCAGACGTGCACTAGAGCCGCCCGCCCGAAGCTGTGTCGCCAGACAGGCGTTGCGCCAGGTACACCGGGACCGTCGACGCCACGATCAGCACCGCCGCCACCACGTTCACGATCGGGGCCTGGTTCGGCCGGAACAGGTTGTTGTAGATCCAGATCGGCAAGGTCTCCATGCCCGTGCCGAGGGTGAACGTCGTCACGATGATCTCGTCGAACGACAGCGCGAACGCCAGCAGTCCGCCCGCCAGCAGCGCCGACCGCAGCATCGGGAACGTCACCAGGCGGAACGTCGTGAGGCCGGTGGCGCCGAGGTCCATCGACGCCTCCTCCAGGTTGCCGCCCATCCTCCGCAGCCGGGCCACGACGTTGTTGAACACCACCACGATGCAGAACGTCGCGTGCGCGATGATCGCCGTCAGCAGGCCGAGGTCGATGCCGAGGATCGTCCGGAACGCGTTGTTCAGCGCGATGCCCGTGACGATCCCCGGCAGCGCGATCGGCAGGATGATCAGCAGCGACACCGGGTTGCGGCCGAAGAACCGGTAGCGCTGCAACGCGAACGCCGCCATCGTGCCGAGCACCAGCGCGATCGCCGTCGCCGCCAGGCCCGCCTGCACGCTCGTCCACAGCGCGTGCAGCGCGCCTTCGTTGGACGCCGCGCGGCTCCACCACTCCAGGGTGAAGCGGGACGGCGGCCAGCCGAACGTCGTGTCGGCGTTGAACGAGTTGAGCAGCACCACCACCAGCGGGAAGTAGATCACCGCCAGGCCGAGCCCCAGCGCCACCCACAGCACCCTGCGCACGAGAGAACTCCTAGAGGTTGTCCAGCGCGCCGGTGCGGCGCACGGCGGCCAAGTACGCGAGCATGATCACGACCGGCACGGTCGCCACCGTGGCCGCGAACGGGAGGTTGTTGGCCGCGCCGATGTTGTCGTAGACGACGTTGCCGAGCATCTGGGAGGTGCCGCCGACGATCTTCACCGCGATGTAGTCGCCCAGGGACAGCGAAAACGTGAAGATCGAGCCCGCCACGATCGCCGGGAACGTCAGGGGCAGGATCACCGAGCGGAACGTCCGCAGCGAGCGGGCGCCGAGGTCGCCGGACGCGTCGACCAGGGAGTCCGGCAGCCGGTCGAGGCCCGCGTAGATCGGCAGGATCATGTACGGCAGCCAGAGGTACGACAGCGTGATGATCGTGGCCGTGACGCCGTACCCGGGCGAAACCGAGCTCAGGGCGCCGTTGCCGGACAGCATCGAGCGCCAGGCGTACGCCTTCACCAGGTAGCTGGCCCACAGCGGGGTCATCACCGCGATCACCAGGATCCGCTGCGCCCGCGGCGAAGCGAGCTTGGCCATCGCGTAGGCCATCGGGAACGCGATGACGGCGTCGATCACCGTCACCAGCGCCGCGATCCCGACCGTGCGGAAGGTGATCGTGCGGTACACCGCGTCGGTGAACAGCGTCTCGAAGTTGCCCAGCGACCAGTCGATGACGACCTGGCCGGTGAAGGCGTCGGTGTGCCAGAACGCCGTGACGAACAAGGCGGCGAGCGCGCCCAGGTAGGCCAGGCCGAGCCAGAGCAGCGGGGCCGACAGCAGGAAACCCAGGCGCAGCTTGGGTTTCCGGTAGAAGAAGGCGGAAACGGCGGTCATCGCACCTCGCAGGGTGAAGGCCGGACGCGGCGGGCGGAGTGGGGGGACACAGCCCGCCGCGTCCGGGGTTCGGGGGTCAGCCCTTGATCTCGGTCCAGGCCTTCGTCCACTCGCCGTAGTCCTTGCACTTGACGTCCGTGCGGCCGTCGAGGCACTGCGGGATCGGCGTGGTCCAGTACGCGATCTTCGCCGCGTACGCCGCGTCGTTGGCGTGGTAGGTGTCGCAGAGCGTCTTGTCCGACATCTCCGCGCACGCCTTCGTGTTCGCCGGCGCTTCGCCGAAGTACTCGGCGACCTGGGCGTTCACCTTCGGGCTGATGATGTAGTCGAGCCACTTGTACGCGCACGTCTTGTGCGCCGACTTCGCCGCCACCATCCAGGTGTCCGACCACCCGGTCGCGCCCTCGCTCGGCACCGCGGCCTCCAGCGGCGCGCCCTCGCCCTTGGTCAGGTTGACCGTGACCTGCCAGGCGGTGCCGACGACGGCGTCGGCGTTCTTCAGCGCCTGCGACTCCTTGAGGTAGTCCGACCAGTACTCGGACACCAGCGGCCGCTGCTGCTTGAGCAGGTTGACCGCCGCGGTGAACTGCTTGTCGTCGAGGGCGTACGGGTTCTTGATGCCCAGGTCCGGCTGGTGGGTCTGCAGGTACAGCGCCGCGTCGGCGATGTAGATCGGCGAGTCGTAGGCGATCACCTTGCCCTTGTAGGGCGAGTTCGCGTCGAACATCACCGACCACGACGCCGGTGCCGGGGTCACCTTGTCGGTGCGCCAGGTCAGCAGGTTCGCGCCCCAGCCGTGCGGGATCCCGTACGCCGTGCCGTTCACGCTGTTCCACGACTTGTTCTTGAGGAACGGCTGGACGTCGTTGTAGTTCGGCACCAGGTCGGTGTTCACCGGCTCGGCGTCCCCGGACGCGACCAGCCGCAGCGACGCGTCACCCGAGGCCGAAACGACGTCGTACTGCCCGGTCTTCATCAGCGTCACGGCCTCGTCGGAGGTCCCGAACGGCTTGACGTTCACCTTGCAGCCGGTCTGCTGCTCGAACGGCGTGACCCAATTGACCTTCGGGTCGTTCGACCCGTTCTCCGCGTACCCCGGCCAGGCGAGGACGTTCAGCTGCCCCTCCGGCTGCCCGAGCGCCTTCAGCGCTTCGAGCTTCGGCGGCGTGAAGCCCTGCGCGCCCGGCGGCGCGGCGGAGTTCGAGCCGGACGTGCCACATGCAGCCAACAGCAGGCTGGCGCCGATGAGACCGGCGAGCCGCGTCTTCCTGTTCTTCATGGCAACCCTTCTGAAGGACTACTGGACCTGGAAGCTGTGTTCGTTCCGCCAGCTGAGCCGGACGCGCCCGTCGGCGAACGCCGCGCCGTCGGTGTTCTGCCGGACGACCGAAAGCCGGCCCCCGGCGTCGAGCGCGACCGAGTACCGCACGGTCGCCCCGGCGTAGACGACGTCGGTGACCGTGCCCGTCGCGGTGGTGTGCCCGGCCGCGGCGGGCTCGGACAGGTCGCCGTCGATGCGGATCTTCTCCGGCCGGATGCTGAACAGCCCCGGCCGGCCGATGACGCTCTCGGCGCCACGCCCGCCCAGCAGGTTGGACGTCCCGACGAACCCGGCGACGAACGCGCTCGCCGGGCGTTCGTAGACCTCCTCCGGGGGGCCGACCTGCTCGATCCGGCCGTCGTTGAACACCGCGATGCGGTCGCTCATGGTGAGGGCTTCGTCCTGGTCGTGGGTGACGAAGACGAACGTGATGCCGACGTCCCGCTGGATCTGCTTGAGCTCCAGCTGCATCGCCTGCCGCAGCTTGAGGTCGAGCGCGCCGAGCGGCTCGTCGAGCAGCAGCACCTTGGGCCGGTTGACCAGCGCGCGGGCCAGGGCGACGCGCTGGCGCTGCCCGCCGGACAGCTGCGCGGGCTTGCGGGAGCCGTAGTCCTCCAGCCGCACGGTCTTCAGCGCTTCGAGCGCGCGCTCCCGGCGCTGCTGCTTCGGGACGCGCTTGACGCGCAGGCCGTATTCGACGTTCTGCTGCACGTTCATGTGCGGGAAGAGCGCGTAGTCCTGGAACACCGTATTGACGTCCCGCTCGAACGGCGCGAGCCGGCTCACGTCGTGGCCGTCGAGCTCGATCGTGCCCTCGGTGGGCAGCTCGAACCCGGCGATCATGCGCAGCACCGTCGTCTTGCCGGAGCCGGACGGGCCGAGCATGGAGAAGAACTCGCCCGGCGGGATGTCGAGGTCGACGCCGTCGACCGCGTGGACGTCGCCGAAGTGCTTGCGCAGCCCGGAAAGCCGGATCGCCGGGCGCGTGCTTTCCGGCGCGGCGGGCTCTTCCCGCGTCCCGGACGGTGCTTGGTTGGGCATCGCGACCCTCACAGTGCGCTCATCACGTGCTTGACGCGCGTGTAGTCCTCGAGGCCGTAGAGGGAGAGGTCCTTACCGTAGCCGGACTTCTTGAACCCGCCGTGCGGCATCTCGGCGACCAGGGGGATGTGCGTGTTGATCCAGACGCACCCGAAGTCGAGCTTCGCGGCGGCGCGCATCGCCCGCTGGTGGTCGCGGGTCCAGACCGACGACGCGAGGGCGTACTGGACGCCGTTCGCGAGCTTCAGGGCTTCGGCTTCGTCGGAGAACCGCTGGACGGTGATGACCGGGCCGAAGATCTCGTTCTGGATCGCCTCGTCGTCCTGCCGGAGGCCGGAGACGACGGTGGCCTCGTAGAAGTAGCCTTCGTCGCCGGCCCGGTGTCCTCCACAGTGGACGGTCGCGTGCTCCGGCAGCCGCTCGATGAACCCGGCGACCTTCTCGAGCTGGGCGGCGTTGTTGAGCGGGCCGTAGGCGACGTCTTCGTCGTCCGGCTTGCCGGTCCTGGTCTGCTCGGCCTGCCGCGTGAGCGCGGCGACGAAGGTGTCGTGCACGTCTTCGGCGACCAGTACGCGCGTGGCGGCGGTGCAGTCCTGGCCCGCGTTGAAGTACCCGGCGACGGCGATGGCCTCGGCGGCCGCTTCGAGGTCGGCGTCGCCGAAGACGATGACCGGCGCTTTGCCGCCGAGTTCCAGGTGCACGCGCTTGACGTCGTTCGCGGCCGACCGCGCCACCTCGATGCCGGCCCGGACCGAGCCGGTGATCGACACCATCGCCGGGATGTCGTGCTCGACCAGCGCGCGGCCGGTGTCGCGGTCGCCGCAGATCACGTTCAACACCCCGGGCGGGAAGAACTCGCCAGCGATCTCGGCGAGCAGAAGGGTCGACGCCGGGGTGGTGTCGGAGGGCTTGAGGACGACGGTGTTGCCGGCGGCGAGGGCGGGCGCGATCTTCCAGATGGCCATCAGCAGCGGGTAGTTCCACGGCGTGACCTGCGCGCAGACGCCGACCGGCTCGCGGCGCACGAACGACGTGTGGCCTTCCAGGTACTCCCCCGCGGCCCGGCCTTCGAGCACGCGCGCGGCCCCGGCGAAGAAGCGGACCTGGTCGAGGACCATCGGGATCTCTTCGGCCATCGTCAGGGCGACCGGCTTGCCGGTGTTCGCGGACTCGGTCGCGACCAGTTCTCCGGCCCGGGCTTCGAGGGCGTCGGCGAGCTTGAGCAGCGCGAGCTGGCGCTGGGAGGGCGTGGTTTCCCGCCAGGTCTCGAACGCGGTCGCGGCGACCTGCAACGCGTTGTCGACGTCTTCGGGGCCGGCGATCGGGGCGGTGCAGTAGGGACGTCCGGTGACGGGGTCGACGATCTCCGCCGTCCGGCCCGACTTGGACTCGACGTACGCGCCGCCGACGTAGTGCTTGAGCTCCTGCGGCGGGGTGGGTGGGCTGGCAGAAGACACGGTCACTCCTCGGTGCTGACGGGAGCTAAAACATATGACTCCATATGTAATAGGACAAGGGCATGAGGCAAGATTGGTGCGAACGGGTAACTCCGACCGGCGAGGATCACGATGCGCAAGGGCATGTCGCACAGCGCGCGATCCGCCATGTTCGCCCCGCTCGGCCAGATCGGGCGGGCGGAGGCGGTGGCGGCGCGGCTGGTCGACGCCATCACCCTCGGCCTGCTCGCCGACCAGGAGCAGTTGCCCAGCGAAGCCGACCTGGCCGCGCAGTTCGGCGTCTCGACGGTGACGGTCCGGGAGGCGCTGGTGGCCCTGCGGCAGCAGGGGCTGGTCGAGACGCGGCGAGGGCGCAGCGGCGGCAGCTTCGTGCGCGCGCCGGCCCACCCGCCCGCGGACGCGTGGCGCTCGCGGCTGCGCGAGGTGTCGCTGTCGGACCTGCGGGACGTCGGCGACCACTACCTGGCGATCGCCGGGGCTGCGGCCAAGCTCGCCGCCGAGCGCAGTTCTCCCGAGGACGTCGCCCGGCTGCGGCTGGCGACCGACGACCTCCGCACGGCCCACGGCATCGATTTCACCCGGGCGGAGCGGCAGTTCCACCTGGAGGTCGCGGCGGCCGCGCAGTCACCGAGGTTGACGCACGAAGAGGTCCACCTGCAGAGCGAGCTGGGTGGGTTGCTGTGGCTGCCGCTCGGGTCCACGGCACCCTCGTGCGAGGAACACGCGGCGATCACCGCGGCGATTTCCTCCGCGGACGGCGAGCTGGCCCGCAAGCTGACCGAGGAGCACCTGCTGGGCGCCCTCGACCGCCTCGCAGACGTGCACCTGGACCTGCTCACGCCGTAAACTTCCGCTACTCCGCGCATCGAGGTGAGCACCGTGAACGACACCCGCACGCTGGCCGGCGACGAGGTCGTCGAGCAGGTTTCCGCGTTGGTGGAAGGGGTTTTCGAGCGGCTCAAGCCCCTGCTGGCGGCCGCCGAGTCGGTCCTGGCGGACAGTCCGGCCGCGGCCGCCCTGCACCGGATCCGCCCGCAGGTCACCGAGGCACTGGGCGGGCTCATCATCGGCGCGGGGTTCGTCAGCGCCCCCCGCGTGCTGGCCGACTCGGAATTCGGCTTCGAGTGGTGGACGGGCTCGTCTTCGGAGCCGTCCCAGCTGTTCATCAGCCTCGACCCGGCGAGCGAGAACTTCCTGGACTACACGCGCCAGTCCTGGTTCACGGTCCCCCGCGACACCGGGCGGCGGCACATCAACGGCCCGTACGTCGATTACCTGTGCACCGACGAGTACACGCTGACGTTCACGATCCCGGTGTTCCGGGGCGATTCTTTCGCGGGGGTCGTCGGCGCGGACGTGTACGTGAGGGAGTTCGAGCGGACGGTGCGGCCGCGGCTGCGGTCGCTGGGGCGCGGGGCGGCGCTGCTGAACGCGCAGGGCCGGGTGATCGTGTCGAACAGCGTCCGGCAGCCGACGGGATCGCTGGTGCGGGAGGCGGACGTCCCGGCGTGGTGGTCGGCGGGCGCGGAGCCCGGCCCGGGCCTGCGGCGGTGCGGGGATTCGCCGATCGTGCTGGTGACTGCGGCTTAGGGACCGCCCAGCAGTGCGTACCGCACGAAGCAGCCCGGGCTGTCCCGCACGAGCACCGTCAACGGCGTTCCCTCGGGCACCGGCCGGGTCGTGAACACGGGGTGCGCCGGACCGAACAGCGTGCTCACCTCGCCGACCCGGGTCAGGGAGGTTTCGTCGCCGCCGAAGGGGGTGCAGTTCGTGGAGGCGCGGTAGTCCCGGCCATCGTGGTGGATGCGCGAGGGGAGCCCGCCGTTGCCGGGCAGGGCGTAGCCGAAGTGGTTCGCCGTCCACGGCAGGAACGCCATCCCGCCCGCCGCGAGCAGGACGACAGCAGCCACGACAGCCGCGCGTTTCCAGGTCACCTCCCGAAGACGCCCGTCGGGGTGTTCAGGTTTGCAGCGCCACCCAAAGTTCCGCGCGGACGCCCGGTGAGTCCAGGTCGCGGCCCAGCAGTTCCTGCGCCTTCGTGATCCGGTTCCGCAGCGTGTGCCGGTGGACGCCGAGCCGCGCGGCCGCCACGTCCCAGTGGCCGTGGTGTTCCAGCCAGCAGCGCAGCGACGCCACCAGGTCTCCGCGGCCCGTTTCGTCGTGGCGGCGCAGCGGGGCCAGGAGGTTTCCGGCGTGGACGCGGGCCACCTCCGGGTCGATCAAGGACAGCAGGCCGCGGCCGGTGTGTTCGGCCGCCGAGATGAGGATCTTGCCCTCGGCCTCCGCCGCCTGGGCCGCCAGGCCCGCCTGCTCGAGCCCGGCCGCGAAGTCGCGTGGGGCGACCGGGCCCGCCACCCCGCCGTGCAGCCCTCCGATCCGCACCGCCACCTCGGCGGCCTGCTCGACCACGCTCGCCGGCCCGAAAGCGACCACCGACGCCCCGGAACGCGCCGCGAACAGCTCGCCGTCCAGGGCCCCGAGCAGCTTGCGCCGGGCCGCGGGCGGGCCGAGGAACACCAGCACCGACCACGGCGCGGCCGGCGCCTCGGCCCCGGAAGCGGCCAGCACCCGCAGGGCCAGCTCGGCCTGGCCGCCCACGAGCAGCTCCACCAGCCCGGTCCGCAACGCCTCCCGCGCCGCCGCCTGCGCGCGATCCTGTTCCAGCGCCAGGGAAAGCACCGAGACCGCCGTGTTGACGATGTGCCGCCCCGCCGTGTCCAGGGACGCCCCGACAGCGAGCACCCGGCGCGCACTGGTGTCCAGCGTTTGCAGGACCACTTCGTCGTCCCCCAGCGACACAACCCGCGTGCCGGTCTGCAGCCGCTCCAGC
This sequence comes from Amycolatopsis sp. NPDC003731, assembly GCF_053586895.1. Classification (NCBI taxonomy): domain Bacteria; kingdom Bacillati; phylum Actinomycetota; class Actinomycetes; order Pseudonocardiales; family Pseudonocardiaceae; genus Amycolatopsis; species Amycolatopsis sp. NPDC003731. The sequence goes on from NZ_JBSFNC010000085.1 coordinate 32,884, forward strand.
TCTTCGCGCAGCGAAGCGCCGTACGCCCGCGCGCTCGCCGGAGCCGCTTCGGTGACGGTTGTGCGGTCGAAGAGCAGCACCCAGCCGTCGACGAGCTTCGCCAGCTTGCGCAGCACACCCGCCGGGCCGCCCTTGCCGACCGCCGTGCGGGTCAGTTCCTGCTGGGCGCGGCCGATGCGGACCGTCGTCGCGTACTCGTCGGCCGCCACCGCGCGCGACACGGCCCGGGTGATCGCGATGAACGGTGTCTTCCGCGGCACCTCCAGCACCGGCAGCCCCACCGACGCCGCCGTCGTCACGAGTGAGCGCGGGACGGACTCGTGGCTGAGCCCGACGCCGAAGCCGAGGCCAGCGACCCCGGCGGCCACGAGCCGCCGGACGTAGGCCGGTGACGTCGCTTCGTCCAAAGCCAGGCCGGTGGTGAGCAGCAGCTCGCCGCCTTCGAGGAACGCCTGGGGGTCGGTCAGCTCCGTCGGGTGGACCCAGCCGATCGGGCGGTCCAGGACGTCTTCGCCGGTCAGCACCCGCAGCCCGAGCGGGCGCTCGGCGGCCAGCCGGGCCAGCGTGAGTGCCATAACGGCCAATTGTACGCGCGGAATTGTCCAGGACGGCCACCTGACGACCGTCCGGTAACCGCTCATCCTGAGGACGTCCCCCGACTTCCCAGGAGCACGCCGTGACCGCAAGCACCACCGCCGGGCCGCAGGCGCCGGCGCCCCGCCAGCGCAGGCTGCAGACCGAAATCCCCGGCCCCGTCTCGCGCGAGCTGCAGCAACGCCGCACCGCTGCCGTCGCCGCCGGGGTCAGCTCGGTGCTGCCCGTCTACGTCACCTCCGCCAGCGGCGGCCTGCTCACCGACGCCGACGGCAACGTCCTGATCGACTTCGGCTCCGGCATCGCGGTGACGAACGTCGGGCACTCCGCGCCGGCCGTCGTCGACCGCGTCCGCAAGCAGGCCTGCTGGTTCACCCACACCTGCTTCATGGTCACGCCGTACGAGGGGTACGTCGAGGTCTGCGAAGCCCTGGCCGAGCTGACGCCGGGCGACCACGCGAAGAAGTCCGTCCTGTTCAACTCCGGCGCCGAAGCCGTCGAGAACGCCGTGAAGATCGCGCGCACGGCGACCGGGCGTCAGGCCGTCGTCGTGTTCGACCACGCCTACCACGGCCGCACCAACCTGACCATGGGCATGACCGCGAAGTCCATTCCCTACAAGCACGGCTTCGGCCCGTTCGCGCCCGAGATCTACCGCGTGCCGGGCTCGTACCCGTTCCGCGACGGCCTGTCCGGCCCCGAAGCCGCCGCGCTGGCCATCGACCGGATCGAGAAGCAGATCGGCGGCGACCAGGTGGCCGCGGTGGTCCTGGAGCCGATCCAGGGCGAAGGCGGCTTCATCGAGCCGGCGCGCGGCTTCCTGCCCGCGATCGCGGCCTGGTGCCGCGAAAACGGCGTCGTGTACGTCGCCGACGAGGTCCAGACCGGTTTCTGCCGCACCGGTTCGTGGTTCGCGTCCACCGACGAGGACGTGGTGCCGGACCTGATCGCGACGGCCAAGGGCATCGCGGGCGGCCTGCCGCTGTCCGCCGTCACCGGCCGCGCCGAGCTGCTGGACGCGGTCCCGCCGGGCGGCCTCGGCGGCACGTACGGCGGCAACCCGATCGCGTGCGCGGCGGCGCTCGGCTCGATCGAGACGATGAAGACCGAGAACCTGGCCGCGTCGGCCCAGCGCATCGAAGGTGCCGTGCTGCCGCGGCTGCGGGCGCTGGCCGCCGAGACCGGCGTGATCGGCGACGTCCGCGGGCGCGGCGCGATGCTGGCCGCGGAGTTCGTGAAGCCCGGGACTTCAGAGCCCGACGCCGACCTGACCAAGCGCGTCGCGGCGGCCTGTCACCGGGCCGGTGTGGTGGTGCTGACCTGCGGGACCTACGGCAACGTCGTCCGGCTGCTGCCGCCGCTGGCGCTGTCCAACGACCTGCTCGACGAGGGCTTGTCGGTGCTGGAGCACGCCGTCCGGACGGAGGCCCGCGCATGACGTTCCCGTTCTGGGTCGCCGGGAAGCCGGTGACCGGCGGCGCGACCGCGGTCGTCCGTCACTCCTTCGACGGCTCCGAGGCGGGGTCCCACTTCGTCCCTTCGCCGTCGGACGTCGAAGCCGCGGTGCAGGCCGCGGCGGACGTCGCCGACGAGTTCGCGACGCTGCCCGCGCACGTCCGCGCCGGGGCGTTGGACCACGTGTCCCGTTCGCTGGGTGAGCGGTCCGAAGAGATCGCCGCGCTGATCACGGCGGAGTCGGGCAAGCCGCTGAAGTGGGCCCGCGGCGAGGTGGGGCGCGCGGTGTCGACGTTCCGCTGGGCGGCCGAGGAGGCCCGCCGCTTCTCGGGTGAGCTGCAGCGGCTCGACACGGACCCGGGCGGCACCGGCCGGCTGGCGCTGGTCCGGCGCGTGCCGCGCGGGCCGGTGCTGGGCATCACGCCGTTCAACTTCCCGCTGAACCTGGTGGCGCACAAGGTGGCCCCGGCGATCGCGGTGGGTGCGCCGATCGTGCTCAAGCCCGCGCCGGCGACGCCGCTGACGGCGTTGCTGCTGGGCGAAATCCTGGCCGGCACCGATCTGCCGGCGGGGTCGTGGTCGATCCTGCCGGTGGACAACGAGACGTCGTCCCGCCTGGTCGAGGACCCGCGCCTGCCGGTGGTGTCGTTCACCGGCTCGGTCCCGGTGGGCTGGGCGATCCGCGACCGCGTGCCCCGCAAGCACGTGGCCCTGGAGCTGGGCGGCAACGCGGCGGTGCTCGTCTGTCCGGATTGGCCGGACCTGGACTTCGCGGCGCAGCGGATCGCGACGTTCGCGATGTACCAAGCGGGGCAGTCGTGCATTTCGGTGCAGCGGGTGTACGCGCACGACTCGGTGTTCGACGCGCTGGCCGCGAAGGTGCTCGACCAGGTCCGCGCGCTGGGAGTGGGTGACCCGCGCGCCGAGGGTGTCGACGTCGGCCCGTTGATCAACGTCGACGCCGCTTCCCGGGTTTCGTCGTGGGTTTCGGCGGCGGTTGCTTCCGGCGCGAAGTTGCTCACCGGCGGCGGGCAGTCGGGAGCCACGGTCGAGCCGACGGTGCTGGCGGACGTCCCGGAGGACGCGTCGGTGATGGCCGAGGAGGTGTTCGGGCCGGTGGTTTCGCTGGTCCGGGTTTCTTCGGTGGAGGACGGCGTTTCGCGGATCAACGCGTCGCGCTTCGGGCTGCAGGCCGGGGTGTTCACGCGTGACGTCCCGACGGCTTTCTCGGTGTCGGCGGCCCTTCGCGTGGGCGGCGTGATCGTCGGTGACGTGCCGAGCTTCCGGGCCGACCAGATGCCGTACGGCGGGGTGAAGGACTCCGGTGTGGGGCGGGAAGGCCCGGCGTCGGCGATGGCGGACTTCACCGAGGAGCGCGTCACGGTCCTGACGGGATTGACGCTGTAAGAGCCTCGTGCGCCTCGACGAGTGACGGTCCGTACCACGTGAGGTGACGGCCCGAGACCAGGACGTACCGCGCGTCCGGGAAGTGGTCCGGGCCGTCCTCCTCGGTGAACAGGTACGGCTCGTCCGGCAGCACCAGCAGGTCCGCGTCCGCCGCGAAGTGCGCCCGCAGCTCCTCGAGGTCCGGGCGCGGGTAGCGCTCCTCCGACGTCGCATACACGTTCGCCACGCCGACGCGGCGCAGGACGTCGCCGGCGAACGTGTCGCGGCCCAGCACGATCCACGGCTTGCGCCACACCGGGACCACCGCGTGGAAACGCACCGGCCGGACCTCGCGCCAGGCCTCTTCCGCCGCCACCAGCCACTCCGGCTCGGCGAGCTCGTACGCCTGCGTCAGGATCCGGCGCAGCGAGCCGAGCGCCGCGGGCACCGACGCCGCCGCGGCCATCACCCAGACCGGGATTCCGTTGGCGCGCAGCCGTTCCACGTCCTCCTGGCGGTTCTCCTCCGCGTTGGCCAGCACCAGGTCCGGCGCCAGGTCGAGCACGCGGTCCAGCTTCGGGTACTTCGACCCGCCCACCCGCGGAACGTCCAAATCGGACGGATGCGTGCAGTAGTCCGTCGCGCCCGCCAGCCGTCCGGGCGCGCTGACCTCGACCGCTTCGGTCAGGGACGGCACGAGCGACACCACTCGCGCAGCCGGTCCGGACAGCGGTACCGGTTCGCCGAGATCGTCGACCAGGTACGTCATGCGCGTTCGAACGACACCTTCCGCTTCTCGACGTCGACCGCGGTCAGCCGGACCGCGATCCGCTCCCCCGCGGTCAGCCGCTCCCCCGCGCACTTCGCCATCACCGTGGGGTCCTCGACCAGGATCTCCGCCTTGTTCTCGTCCGCGCGCAGCACCACCGCGCTGAACTCGCCGCCGACGTGCTCGGCCAGCACCCACGCCTCGACCTGGTCGATGCACGCCCGCTCGACCTTCGCGGCGAGCGCGTCCGACGCGCTCATCCGCTCCGGGACGTCGGCGAGCGCCGCCCGCACCCACTCCGGGACCTCGCGGCCGGCCGAGACGGCGAGGCAGATCTCGGTGGCGAACCGGTCGACCAGCCGCCGGATCGGGGCCGTGACGTGCGCGTACGCGCCGCCGATGCCCGCGTGCGTCGTCAGTGACGGCAGTTCGCCGTCGAACGCCGTGTAGCCCGCGCCGCGCAGCAGCCGGGTCGTGTCGGCGTAGAGCGCCATCGACGCCGGCTGCCCGGGATCCAATCGGGACAGGAACTCCGACACGGTCACTTCCGGCGCCCACGCGATGCCGAGCGCTTCGGCCGAGCGGCGCAGCCAGTCGACGGCCTCGGGCTCCGGGTCGGGCAGCGTGCGCAGGACGCCGATCCGCGCGTCGAGCATGATCCGCGCCGCGGCCATCCCGGTGAGCAGCGAGATTTCGGCGTTCCAGGCGTCGACGGCGGTGCGCGGGCGGCGGGCGAGCACCCAGCCGCCGTCCGGGTCGCCGGTGATCTCCTGCTCCGGCAGCTGCAGCTCGACGGCGCCGCGCCGGACGGCCAGCTCGCGCCGCCGCCGGCCCAGTTCCGGCAGCGCGGCGACCGACGGGTGCGGGTTCCCGGCGTCGAGGGCGGCCTGCACCGTCTCGTAGTCGAACTGCTCGGTGGACCGGACCAGCGCGCGGCGGACGCGGGTGGCGGTCGGCTCGCCGGCGTCGTCGGTCTCGATGGTCCAGAGCACCGCGGGCCGGATCTCGCCGGGCAGCAGGCTCGCCGCGCCTTCGGAGAGCACCGGCGGGTGCAGCGGGACGTTGCCGTCGGGCAGGTAGAGCGTCTGGCCGCGCAGGCGTGATTCGCGGTCGAGGGCACCGCCGGGCGGGATGAACGCGGCGAGGTCGGCGATGGCGTAGTGCACGCGGAAGCCGTGCGCGGTCTTCTCGACCACCATCGCCTGGTCCAGGTCCTTGGACCCGGGCGGGTCGATGGTGACGAACGGCAGGTCGGTCGCGTCCTCGCGGGGGCCGGCGCTGGCCAGCGGGTCGAGGACCGCCGCCTCCGCCTCGGCCAGCACCTCGGGCCCGAACGACTCCGGCAGCGAAAACTCGGCACGCAGGGGGCCGAAGTCCCCGCCCGCCGAGTGTGTCCTGATCACGAGGGGAGGCACCCCCCAACCCTAACCCGCGCCGGGCCCGGAGATCGCCCGATCGGGTGCGGGCCGGTCGGGTGTACGTTGCCCTGGGCATAATGAAAACCGTCATCATTACCAGAAGGGGATCCCGACCGTGAAGATCGCGTTCGTCGGCAAGGGCGGCAGCGGCAAGACCACGCTGTCGTCGCTGTTCGTGGCGTACCTCGCCGACGCCGGCCTGCCGGTGCTGGCCATCGACGCCGACATCAACCAGCACCTGGCGGTGGCCCTCGGCGCGACCGAGGAGGAAGCGCTCGCCTGGCCGACGCTGGGCGACAACATGGCGCTGATCAAGGACTACCTGCGCGGCGACAACCCGCGGATCCCGGACGCGGCGTCGATGATCAAGACGACCCCGCCCGGCCGCGGCTCGCGGCTGGTCCGGCCGTTCGAGGACAACCCGGTCTTCGCGGCGTGCTTCCGCCAGCTGGGCGGCGTCCGGCTGGGCGTCACCGGCCAGTTCGACGAGGACGACCTCGGCGTCAAGTGCTATCACTCGAAGGTGGGGGCGGCGGAGCTGCTGCTGAACCACCTGGTCGACGTCGACGGCGAGTACGTCGTGATGGACATGACGGCGGGCGCGGACGCGTTCGCTTCGGGCCTGTTCACCCGGTTCGACGTGACGTTCCTGGTCTGCGAGCCGACGGTGCGGAGCGTGGGCGTGTACCGCCAGTACGCGGACTACGCGCGCGACTTCGGCGTCCGGCTCGTGGTGGTGGGCAACAAGGTGACGGACGCGGAGGACGTCGAGTTCCTGCAGGACCAGGTCGGCGCGGCGCTGCTGGGGTGGCTGTCGGCATCCGGGCACGTACGGGCGGCCGAGCGCGGAACGGCCCGCCCGATCGCGGAGCTCGAGCCGGTCAACCTGGCCACGCTGGCCACGATGCGCGCGGCGGTCGACGCGGAAGAGCGCGATTGGGCCCGCTACCAGCGCCAGGCGGTCGAGTTCCACCTGCGCAACGCGGCGGCCTGGGCCGGCGCCGACCTCGCCGCGCAGGTGGACCCGGAGTTCGTGCTGAGCCCGCGGTTGACGGTCTAGTCGTCGTCCTCGGCATCGGCCCGCCGGGTGCGCTCCCGGGCGATCTCGAGGGCGCGCCGGGCGGTGGCCTCGTCGGGGTACGGGCCGAGCAGATCGACGCTGCGGCTGCGTTCGAGGTGCTCGACCTGGTGGGTGCGGGTGTTGTAGTACCACCCCTGGTCCGGGTTCGGGTCTTTGGACATGGTCCTAGGTTCGCACCCGAGCGCCGGTTTTTCAGCGCTTGTACCGGTAGGGGATCTCGGTCGGCTGCCCGGTGGGCCCGAAGTCCTGCGGTTCTTCGGGCTCTTTCTGTTCGGTGAATTCGTCGAACCAGCCACGCGGGGTGCCGCGAGGAGGAGTTTCGGGTTCCTGGCGGGAGGGCTGCGGGAGCGGGGTGTCCCGCCCGGGGAAGACGGGACGGGCGTTCGGCGCCGGCGGCGGAACGGGCGGCATGGTCCCGGGCCCCGGGAAGACCGGGCGGGCCGGGGCCGCGTGGCGGGCCGGGAACGGCTGGGGGGTGGATTCCGGGCCGGGGAAGACCGGCTTGGGGTTTTGGGGCCGGCTGGGTGGGGCTGGGAAGGTGGTTGGGCCTGGGGCCGGAGTGGTGGGTGCTGCCGGGCTCTGCGCCGGACCGGTGGCCGGGGTGCTGGGCGCTGCCGGACTCTGCGCCGGACCGGTCGCCGGGGTGCTGGGCGCTGCCGGGCTCTGCGCCGGACCGGTCGCCGGGGTGCTGGGCGCTGCCGGGCTCTGCGCCGGACCGGTCGCCGGGGTGCTGGGCGCTGCCGGACTCTGCGCCGACGCGCTGGTCGAGGCCGCCCGCCCGGACGTCGTGCTGGTGGGCGGCGCCGGTCTCGACGACGTCCGCAACCGCGCCCGGCGCGCCCGC